>PBXZ01000091.1:0-13286 GCA_002729415.1 Candidatus Poribacteria bacterium
AAAATTTCATCCCCCCACCAACCACGAGGGTAGCCTTTTTCCAAAACTCCTTCAAAAGCTAGTTCTGCCGAAGCTTTTTTGAAAGCTAGGGCCAATGGAGCCTCCATTCCTTGATGCATGATAATGACATAGATCTTTTTAAAACCCATTTGGCAAAAGTTCTTTAGGATTGCTTTGACATGATTGCCAAATGCGTTGTAGTCAGGATCTATAGTTCCATCCTCGGGGCTACCTAGAGCATAACCAGTTGGGCCATAATCAAAAGAAGGTGCAATGACAACATCAATTTCTTTGGCAATTCGGGCACAAATTTCTTCTACAATGATTGTGTCGTGACCAATTGCCATATGAGGACCGTGAGTTTCAATACAACCAGCTGGCACAAGTAAAGGATAGCTCGAAACCACAGCTTTTTTTAATTGATACGGTCGCATGTGTTTTAAATACATGAGTATTTCCTTTAGTATGAATTTTTTACAAGAGGACTAATCATTTTTTCAAAAAGTTAAAGATATTACTATTGCTTCTAATACATTCTTCATATTTTTATAAAACTCCCTAAATCTTATCATTATTCAAGCGGAAAAAACTTTTCTAAATTAGCTTTATTCTTGTGTTCTTTCCTCGTTTAAGTATTGCCATTACTCTTTCCTGACTACCCTAACCATTAGTGGCCCCTCGTAGTCATCTACCAATATAGGTAACAGATGAGACAAGAATTGTTCTGCGGTCATGCTATATGTCGTTCCATCTGGAAGGGTATTTATCCATCCATTATCTGATTTTTCATAGACACACCGTAACTTTTCTTCCTTCGTTGCTATAACGATAAAACACTCATTGTTTCTCATCACTTAATCCTAGATAACTGGTCANTCAAANAAGAGAGNACTATAGGCTATACGGTACTNCACCTGAATCTGTCATCCCANCTTCATATATAANCTCGTGATATTAAACCTGAAATTGTTTGACCTTCGTGATGTTNATCTTCTTCATTTTTATTACCACTTAAGGGAATAATAACGAAAACTAATATTCCAGNCCATATCAACCAAGGCCAATCACGTAATAACGATGACTACAGNCCTGAATGTTCATATATNCCTANGTCTGGATCGTCGCCACGATGGAAATTTTTGCCCATCAGATATTTAATTTCCAGTTCAATATCACGGATATAGATTTGAGACGTAATATCTGTGNCCTGTTNNAGGAGTGATATTTGAAGTGTGTTTTCATCTTTTTTTGGCCATTGATCTTGNTCTAATTTNTAGATGAACCANTAACCAGAACCCGTTCGATAACGAGGGGCCTGCATTCGATAAATCTGGTTGATCTTTCGCAGCAGTCTATCNGGTAATTCAATGTTGTTGAGATAAAAACTTAATCGATCGGTTTCGACAGTATTCATTACCCGTATGCGTAAAATGACCTGATGTAGTCGCCCTACCTGATTCCAGCGCACTAGATCGTCACTAATCTGAAACTTTATCTTACTCGTTTTATTNACCTCTAAAATAACAGGTAAACGCATGGTTAATCCTGGNTCTATGATAGGTTTTGGGTAACGTCCTGTCTCAGTAGGAATATAGTAGTATTTGTCTTGGGAGGCCATAATATCTGGATACGGCAGTTCTCGCAATTTCTGATAAAAAGAAGCTTGATANGGCCAATTACCAAACCAGTGAGCTAGGTAGAGACCATCGATCCCTTGTGCCCAATAGTTGCAGGCAGCCGCACGAATCATTTCAATAGATGCTTCCCNCAACCGGTCTGAATCTACATGACTATGGATCGCTGCATGAACTCTACATTTTTTCCCTTGNGCGGCAGCCACTAAAGGTTGAAAATCGGTCATTTGATCAAGAAGTTCGGGCCCCGATAAGGACTGACCAATAACTACATCGACAATTTCCTGCTCCAACCAAGAACAAACGTCCAATCCCAATTTCAAACATCCTTCAATACTAGCTGGAATACGGATAGCCAGCTCACGTTCAAATCCACTACTTTTAACGGCAGCGTATACTTGTCGAATCCAATCCGTCATAATCCCTCGGCCAATTTCACTTTCATCCGGATGGAAATAGTAAGGGGAATAATTAAGTTGCAATTCGAAACCGTCAACCGGATATTTTTTCAAAGTTTCTTCGATGATAGCAAACCGTTCTTCTCGGACCTCTTCATACTTGAAGTTCAGACAGGTTAAACCTGGAAAACTATCATTTAAANCTCCTTCCGCACCNATTTCCAAANGTGTGTTATTAAATCGAAAATCAGAACAACGAACATCAGAACTNCGTTCACCTCGTCCTTGCTGCACCAGCAAAGTTGGATAGACCTTCATTCCTACAGCNTGAGCACGATCGCAAATCAATCGTAGAGGGTCATTACCTTGTTGGATAAGGTCTNTGGCATTCTGATGGGCACGGCGAAAAACCAAATGGGGCCAATTCTCCACATTATGTCCCCAGAGTTCTCCAACTTCCGTGTCGTGTAGAACCGTGCGACCATCCCCCAAACAAAACATGATTGCTTCCACTGGTGTCCCAACAAGCTCGTTTATTGCCGATTCGTATTCTTCTTTCTGTATTGGTGGTTCATACATGTAAATTAACGGATGGCGTCCATCGTGGTAAAACATAATTCGTGGTTGTGACATGGCATCTGCCTCCTTAAAACATGAATCACAGGGATCAGAGCCCAAAAACAGCTAGAAGGAGTCTGAAATAACTCGCTCCTAAGCTACTCATTCAGACACATTTAGGTTTCCCAAAGTTAATATTATTGTGTACCAGATATTAGAAAGGATCAACCCTTGATTGATATCGCCAATGACTTCAATACGAGCTTTTGCTATGGTTACGATAGACATACTACCAATGGCAAATTTTATTCAAGAACATGCTTTTGAATCAGGTACTGTTTTGTTGCCTCATGATTCAACGTGTAACCAAGCCCCGGCCGATCTGGAACTAAAAAACAACCGTTCTCAAACGGGAAATCTTCATTCACCAATGTATCCTCCCACGCCATCGGACCAACCATATCATAGGGTTGGGTCAAATTAGGCATGCAAGCTGCTACGTGTAACCCCATGGCAGCACCAGGGCCATATGCTACTGTTTGACTCCAACCACCCATACCAAGCTGGTGAGCAAGATACGATTGATTAATTGTTTCAATATGACTGGNAGGCCCTATAATAGCGTAATCAAGTGCCCGTGCTTGAAAAGCTGTGATGAGGTTCGTGCCACCAATATGATCAGCAATAGGTAAGTTCATCGTCTGTCGTAACCGACACCACTCTGAAAAAGTGCCAGCCGCAGATTGCTTTCGTATAGGGCTTTCCAAACAATCCAAGTGATGGTTTTGCAACCGTCGAGCAAGTTCTTGGGCGACCCATACTTCTTCCAACCTCCACCGAATATCAGGCCGGACAATCATATCCGGTAATATTTTGTGGATAGCCTCAACTCGGTCTGTAACATAACGGATTCGTTCCTCTGGGGTCTCTTCGGCTTCGGTAATACATTTCATTTTGTAGGAGCGAAAACCTTGTTCCCATCCCCATTGCGCATCATCTGCAGTGTGCTCCGGCGTTTTATAGCCGGTACATTGAGTAACAGGAATTTGGGCTCGCAGCCGCCCACCTAGGAGTTGCCAGATAGGAACACCAAGTGCCTGACCACGTAAATCAAGAACTACTTGTTCAAAGGATGCTATCATCGGAGGCTTAATTAAACGCAGATTAAGCTCTAAAATGTCTTGACCGAGCCAAGAATTTAAGATTGAAATCATAGTTTCAGACGGTGTATTACGCTCAATTTGTGTTAAGCCAATAAGTCCAGTATCAGTCTCCACTTCTGCAACACCATGTTCAGATCGTTGGTGTAAGGGTTGTCCATAAACTTCATCAGACCACCACCATCTTCGCTCCGGAACATTGACAATATAAAGTCTAATCCGGTTAATCTTCATCTTAAATTTCCCCGNCATTTTCAATCAAAATANATTAATTTGGNTTAAGCCCCATGTTAATTTAGGATTATAAGTGAATTGGTTTGTTGTGCCAATGACAAACGTGGTAGGATGCTAAATTAAATTTACATGTTATCACGAAGACTGGAACCTAGTTCTTATTAATAAGTATCAGACTAAAATCAAAATGAGCCAACGTGTATTTTAAAATTGAATCCAACGCACAAATTTTCAATTNTTTGNTTTTAAAGGAGATATTGTGGAAACTTACCGCGTCGGTATTATTGGATGTGGTCGTATTGCCAGTAAGATGGAGGATCAATCTGATGAACACCCAATTTCAATTGCAGGTGCTTTTGACGCCCTACCTAATACCGAGATAGTTGCCGCTTGTAATCGTGGATCGGAAGGGCTTAGTACCTTTGGTNAAAAATGGGATGTAGATAACCTCTACCATGATTATCAGAAGATGTTGAACAAAGAAGACTTAGATATTATNTGNGTGGCTACGCATCCTCCNTTACATCCAGCAATGGTTGTNGCCGCTGCTGAATCTGGTGCTAAAGGGGTCTTTTGCGAGAAACCNATGGCATTAAGNCTAGGTGATTGTGACCGNATGATCAAAGCTTGTGAAGAAAATAGGACCAAATTGTTGATTAACTGTTCACGTCGATGGTCGGGCGAATACCAAGCGGCAAAGGATCTGCTGGACTCTGGCAAACTAGGACCGTTACTCCACGTCATTGGTCACTGCCAGGGATGCAAGCCTTCGCCTGACTGGGTAGCAGATACCGAAGGTCCATTACTACATGATTCTGTACATACTTTTGACATATTGCGTTTCTTTGTTGGTGATGTAACCTCAGTACTTGGTACAGCACGAAGACGGATACGTCACGAATTTCGCGTGGAGGATACCAGTTACACCTTACTACAGTTTCAAAACGGTGTAGACGGAGTTGTAATTAGTGATGAGCTAACTGAATATGAACGTTGGGATTTAGAATTGCAATGTGAAAAAGGAATTATAAAACTAGGTTTTGGGGCTGGCGTTTGGCGTTCGCAACCAATTGATTTTGAAAGTGGAACATGGTGGGCGTTGGAACCAGATACTTTCCCAAATCCCTCTTGGACTGAGACATCAATGATAAAGGCCGTGCAGGACTTAATAAATTGTATTCAGGAGGATCGATCCCCTCGATGTAACGGTTTAGATGGTCGGGCCGCTATTGAAATTATTATGGCTATCTATGAATCTGAACGACGCGGCAATTGTTGGGTTGATCTACCAATTGGCGTACGGGAATCTCTAGTTGACGTGTTGCGAGCGGAAGAGAAACTATAGTTGGGGTAAGGATTGGTTACAGATCCTAATCTTGTCCCAAAATTTCAAGANGGCTGAACTAATCTTGGTAGACATTGATCTGCAAGTCTTAGAGACAGTTGAAGGAATCAGTAGTCGGGCAATTGAGAGTAGAATCAGAAATTATCATAAATGAAATCTTATTTAAAATTCAAATTTCAAATAAAAGGTTANATAAATCTTATTGATTCGCATACGTCTCATGGTTAAAAAACATTGCTATTTTTGTGATGTTATTGTAATATCGATGTTATTGTAATATCTTAGATATTATGGTTAGTACCAAGAATCAACTAGTTTAGGAGATTCACGATGAAGATTAGTATTTTCGTAACACTTANGTTCCTCTCCGTTTTATTATTTTCTAATTTTTCTTCTGGTGCCGAGGCGATCAAGATTGATTTTGAGGATGGCAAAACAGATGCTTGGAAATTTATTGACGATGAAACAGCTAANCCNNAAGGACCTTCNAAATGGNNAATTAGGGATGGAAAGCTTGATGGTAAATCGCTCTATCAANGCTCNAACATTTGGGGAAANNNACCNCCAAGTAAAGGGACTGGCAAGGAAGATAGTTGCCTCCTTGGAACTTATGCCATCTATCAAGGCAAGGATTTTACAGATTTCACTATGGAAATGGANGTCTTCGCCGCTGATAACGACGGTATGGGTATTGTGTGGGGGTTTACAGGTCAAGATAAACATCATCGAGTCATCATGATAAATGATAAGTGGCCNAGTCCTGCTTTGGATAAAGTTGGAGGNCCATTTATGAAATTACAACAGCGAGTTGGCCCGGAAGAACCTTGGTACAAGATCATCGAAGTTGTTAAAGACGACTATAAACCCTATGCGGAAGGTAAACGTCTTCATTGGACACTCAGTGTCATAAANGGTGAAGCTAAGTTTAAAAGAGAAGACGGACTAAGCATAAGTGCTACAGTTGGTCGAACAACCGGTAAGGTGGGCATTCAACTTTATGCTCAACAAGCCGATTTTGACAATATTGTGATCACACCATCTACGGTTNCTGTCGATGCTAGAGGCAAGTTGGCAACAGCTTGGAGCTCAATTAAATCAAGCCAATAATTTTTGGTGTGTATTTTCGTAATANTGATTTTGCCCCNTGTNTTCTTCATGGGGCAATTCTTTTATTAAAACTATGAGAACAAAGCGATTATTAAGCAGATACATTTTTGTTGTATCCNTTTTCTNTTATCTGTTTTTTGTTTTTAGTATCTCCCAAGCCCAAAAATTTGTCTTTGATTTTGAAAATGATGCCGNCTTAAAAGATTGGGAAATCATTGATGAATCTCCGAAAAATATTGGGAAAGGAGCACCTTCTCNATGGTTTATTACAAATGGACCGATTAAGGGCAAGGCTTTATACCAATCCTCTAACATTTGGGGAACTAAAGACGACAGTTGCTTAATGGGGACCTTTATTATTTACAAAGGTAAACAATTTGTTGATTTTAAGATGGATGTTGATGTTGTCTCGGACGATAATGACGGGATGGGAATTGCCTGGGCGTTTGAGGNTACCCANCAACATTACCGTGTTATCATGATCAATGATAAATGGCCGGAAGTACCAGTTGATAAAATTAGAGGNCCNTTNATGAAAATNCAGAANCGGGTGAGTGACGATGATCCTTGGTACGAGCTNATGGAGGTCAAGAAGGGGNTAACCTATAGAGAGAAAGTTCCGCTTCATTGGCAACTTTCAGTAAAAAGGGGGAATTTTAGATTCAGGCGAGATGATGGTAAAACCATTGNAGGAATTGATAGNGAGTACAGAAAAGGATATGTTGGCATTCAACTCTATGCTCAAAAAGCCTACTTTGATAATATTGTAATTGAAAGCACATGGGCTGTAGATCCAGATAAAAAAGTATCGACAACTTGGGCACAAGCTAAAGCGGATCGGAACTATTAAAACTAAAATTTCAGAGGCTTAAAATCATGAGAACGTACAAAGCTAAATATTTTTTATCGATGTTTTTTTGTTTGTTTATATCTGCAACTCTTTCTTCAGCGCAAGAAAAAATCAAAATTAATTTTGACAACAAGGCAAGCATAAAAGATTGGGAATTCATTGATGAGGCACCGAAAAATCTGGGAGACGCAGGACCTTCTACATGGGAGATTAAAAAAGGGCCGCTAGACGGAAATTCTTTGTTTCAAGGTTCTAATATATGGGGTTCCAAGGCAGATACCTGTCTAATGGGCACTTTTGCTATTTACAAAGCTGAAAAATTCAGAGAATTTACAATCGAGATGGATGTTTTCGCTGCTGACAATGATGGTATGGGGATCACGTGGGCTTATGAAAGCACCAAGAAACACTATCGCGTTATCATGATTAATGATGGGTGGCCAGAAGTACCAGTCGATAAAATCAAAGGGCCATTCATGAAAATCCAGAAGCGGGTTAGTGATGATAAACCTTGGTATGAATTGATAGAGGCTGAGAAAGGGATTACGTATAAAGAACAAGCTCCGCTCCACTGGAAATTCGAAGTTAAAGGTGGAGAGTTTAAATTGACACGGGAAGACAACAAAATAATCAAAGGTGCTGATAAGGAATATGAAGAAGGTTATATTGGCATTCAACTTTATGCCCAGCAAGGGCATTTTGACAACATTGTGATTGAAAACACTTGGGCGGTAGATCCTCGGAAGAAAGTGTCGACAACTTGGGCACAAATTAAGAAAGACCATAATTAAGAATATTTGTTGATCACCATTTAGCCCTCTCTTTTTCTCTGGGAGGGTTTTTTTATGCTAAAAGTCTTGATTACCCCTNAAATTGAAAGAGAAANATAGATTTATGGGANATCAAATAAAATGCAAAAGAGGGTCGTTATTACTTAAGCAAACACACATTGTATGAAATTAAACAATTATAAACAGTTAAATAAAAAAACATCCTAGCAACAGAGTAACAGAAAAAACGTTAAATACGCCAAAGACAAAATTGGTTAAAGCTTGCGCCTTAAGGAGGAAGGTAGATGTTTCCTCCTTTTTATATTTGTTCTTCAGATTCAAGTTATGCTAAGATGCAGATTTAAAGATAATATTCTTTAATTGGAAGTATTAGTATGTCGGAAAAAATTGTCATTTTCCCCGCTAGTTTTGATCCTGTGACAAATGGGCATATTGATTTAATTGACCGTATCTCCCGTTTATCAAGCTTTGATAAACTCATTGTGGCAATCGGTGTCAATCCAGCTAAACCTACTAGATTCACTCTCGAAGAGCGAATTGAAATGTTGAGTGAGGTAATAAAGCCCTATCCACATGCCGNAGTCGATCAGTACTCTGGATTAACCGCACAGTATGCAGCCTCGCTTGGTGCCTCCACAATTGTCCGAGGCCTACGTGTATTTTCCGATTTCGAATATGAATTCCAAATGGCAAGAATGAATCGGCAACTGGCACCATTAGTGGAGACGATTTTCATGATGTCCGACCTAAAATACGCACACCTTAGCTCAACTTTGGTCAGTGAAGTGATGGAAATGTCGGATCCCAAAGTAAAAGACGAATTTTTGCTTACAATGGTTCCCCCTATCGTCATCCAGTTTCTAAAGAAAAAATTTTGAAGCCCAAATATTTTCTTTCTAGAATCAGTGGTTCTCTACTCTTACAAATCGTCGTTCTCTCCTCTTTTTTCTTCATATACCACAAGTTGCTAAATTATCTGATGGTTAACGTACCAATCCATCTCGGTGCTGTAAAGGCTAATCATCATGTGCCTCCATTGTTTGCCATTCCACAGATAAGTTTGGGGGTTTGGCTTATACCTGCAGGTCTCATTCTAATCTTGTTCCTATTGTTTTGGCATAATCTAGTTAATCACCCAAGGGTTTCAACTGTGATATTTCTAGCTATTTCGATAAGCCTTTTCTCACTTATTGGCATCAGTGTAGCGATGATTGATGGATACAAAGAGGTTGAGGGGAAACACTTACCTGCGCTGATTGAGCCCTATACCCGTTTATCGCTTGAGTATTATGGAGATGTCCCACTTCTTAACAAAGTAGGTCTTTCCTATTTTTTGAGAAACTACGCCAAAACAGATATTTTTCTGGAACTATCTGGACATTCACAAACACACCCTCCTGGGGGTGTGATCTTTTTGTGGGTTTTCAGCAAGATCTTTGGATACAATCTCATTTCAACATCCCTCATCTCAATTCTCTTCACGAGTACTGTCATTATTCCCATCTATTTGCTAGCAAAAACACTCTATGGTAAAGAAGTAGGAAGATTATCAATAATACTTTTTCTGATTATGCCCAATTTTGTCATCTTCACATCAACATCAATGGATGGGCCATTTAGTGTCTTCCCAATACTAAGTACCTATCTTTTTTTTAAATCAGTTTCTTCTACAAAAAAAGTTTTGGCTATTTGTATTGGACTCTGTCTAAGTCTGGGTATGCTGATGACTTATTCTACCGTTTTTATCGGTCTATATTTCACCATTTTTGCTGTCTTAAGTTTTGTTTTCGATCGTCAACAATTCCACCATGTGATAAAAACGCTATCAATCTCCTTAATTTCTTTTGTCGCTTTTTATGGCCTTCTGTTTTNGTTTACCGACTTCAATCCATTTGAAGCTGTATGGGCTTCGATAAAGAAAGACGAAGCTGGTATGGGAACTGGATATGAAACGATTGGTCGGTATTTGAGTTTGAGTACTGCCAATCTATTAGCCTTTTTGATTGGTGTGGGGGCACCATTAACCATTTCCTGGTTATATGGCACATTGAAATCAATTCGGGGAACTTGGGACTTATTCCCTTCTAGTTATCTTGTCACACTAGTTATTATTGCATTTTCAACACTTTATACGATGGAAGTCGAACGGATTTGGATTTTTATGGCACCTTTCATTGTTATTCCAGCAGCTAAATATCTACACCAGCGTAACAANCTTGCTGATCTACNTTGTGTCATCAGTTTAACCGTTCTTCAATTGCTCTTGTTNGAGGTAATGTTGTATACTTANTGGTAGTTGAAAATATTTCGGGGACGTAGACATGAATCAGTTTGATCAATTGGCATCGATGTATGATCTTGACATGACCGATAAGACGGAAGGTATTAGCATGTATCTGGACTACGCTAGAGCACAAGGCAGTCCCGNGTTGCAACTTGGGTGTGGTGTCGGCCGATTGCTGTTGCCTATTGCAAGTATAGGTATTGATATTTATGGTGTTGATAGCTCAGAGACAATGCTTGAATTTGTGCAATCGGAAATGGATGCGGGACCTGATGAAGTCAAGCAACGCATTACACTAATTGAGCATGAGTTGCCCGATTTNCAACAAGATATNCAGTTTAATCTTATTTTGATTGCCTTCAATTCGTTTTTAAACCTGCTTACACGGGAAGATCAACAAAAAACGCTGGTGAACGNACACAACATGTTGACTGACAATGGACTATTAATTATTGATATTGTGACTCCCAAGCATGGTGAGTTGGCTCGTGAATGGCTACGACGTAAAGATGTCCCAATTTANCGNGGCTTGCTCTATGATGAAGAAACCAGTACAACCTATGTTCGAAATGATCGTGTCAGGGTAAACTTGACAGACCAAATTCAGGATACCGAAATGATCTATGACACTGTTTACCCCGATGGTCGGATTGAAAAGGCGGTTCGCATAGTTCAGACGAAATATATTTTCCGATCGGAAATGGAGATTCTACTAGAATCATCNGGATTCAATATCCGAAATTTTTTCAGCAATTATGATTCTNATCAAGAGTACAATTATGATGATAGTTTCGCCATGGTGTTTGTGGCANAAAAAAGCGCAAATTAAATAAAACCTTAAAGTTACCTTGATATAAGTCAATACTGGAAATTCTTAAAAACAATTACTCCTTCCNATNTTCTCATTTGGACTCAGTTTTTAAAGGTGATTTCTTTCCTNTCCGNACNTTAAACTTAGAATTGNCATTAAANTCCNGCCATATTCAGTTCAGTNTGCAAATATTCTGCNTTCAAGCATATTGTTGTCTNCTAGTTAAAGGATCNNTATTTNTTCTCCGTTGATTTTGTTAAACAAATACGAGGCATAAAAACTAATGTTACACCATAAAGAAAAAAGTGAAGNAGGGGNATTTCTACGGCAAGAAGATCAATTTCGNAGTTGGGTTGNGAAAGGTGGCTCGTCCAAATTCCCTNTAGCGTCAGGACGTTATCACCTCTATGTATCCCTTGCCTGTCCATGGGCGCATCGAACTATCATTGTACGNAAACTCAAAAAGTTAGAAAATGTAATTGGAATGACGGTTGTTGATCCGATCCGCGACGAACGAGGGTGGGNTTTTACCNANAANAAAGACCCTATCAATGGGTTTGAATATCTCGGCCAAGCCTACGNCTNTAGCGATTCAAGNTATGAGGCACGAGTGACAGTTCCCNTCTTATGGGATATTAAAACCAGTCAGATTGTCAGTAACTGTGATGATGATATAATGCGGATGTTGAACAGTACNTTTGATGATTTCACAGACAGCAATCTTGACCTATATCCTGTNGAACTGCGGTCTGAGATTGATGAGATCAATGACTTAATCTATTCCAATGTAAATGATGGCGTATACCGTTCGGGTTTCGCCAAGACTCAAAATGCCTACGAAGCAGCTGTTCACAAATTGTTTAAAACACTTGATCTGTTGGAAAGCAGGCTTTCGGAACACCGTTATTTGACAGGTAATCGACTTACGGAAGCTGATTGGCGTCTTTTTCCTACACTAATCCGCTTTGATGCCGTTTATCATGGNCATTTCAAGTGTAACTTGAAACGCATCATCGACTATCCAAATCTTTATGAGTATATGTGTGATCTCTACCATCATGATGGTGTAGCAGCAACGGTTGATTTCGATCATATCAAACGACATTATTATATGACACATCCCGAAATCAATCCAACAAAGATTGTGCCTGTTGGCCCCAGTTTTAAATTTGATGCGTCGCACAATCGTGCACATTTAAGCAATGATTAACTATACAATGGGTTTACGAAGCCAGGGATCCCTTAAAACGTTTGTTGTGTACCTAATAGTTTAACGATGTTAATATCTTTTTTCTAATTTGACGTATCCGAGATTTTGTTTTTTTGATCTAGTATAATACCTCCAATTAATTTTAAGTTAAATTTACGCCGGTTAATTTTGTTAGACATTCGTCCTGTTTTCACCATTTCTATTGTTATGATATTGATACTCTCTTGTTTGTTGGTTGTTCTGTTTTACAGAATGTCAAAAGTGGTTAGCCAGATATATCCTGCTGATTTAGGCCTAGCTGAAATTGATGTGTCAAGTTATCCACGGAAAATGCGGCAGTCATATAAGGTTTTTGCCAGCAAATGCAGCCGTTGTCATACTTTAGCTCGCCCAATTAACTCTAATTTTTCTGCTGAGGAATGGCAAGAATATGTCTATAAAATGATGAATAAATCTGGGTCGGGACTAACAAAGGAAATATCGGATGAAATTATCCGTTTTTTGATATATGATCATCAGGTTCGTAAGAAAAGAGTAGAATAAATGTGACCTTGTACATGCTATCACTGGTGTTTTCCCGCAATCAAAGGAGAGTGTATTCAATGCCAATTTCCAAAATCTATATTCACATAGTGCAGTTGATAGTTATACCTCTCTGCCTAACAAGTTCAGCACTATATGCTAGTGAACAGGATAAGGATACTTGGGTCGACCTTGGGTTAATTGAACATGAGGAAATCCGTGAAGCATCGGGTATGGTGGCTAGCCGGAAGAATTCGGGGGTATTATGGATTCATAATGATAGTGATAACCCAAATTGTTTATATGCTTTGGATATCAAAGGTAGACACCTGGGTATTTATCATATCGAGGGAATCATAAATCGAGATTGGGAGGATATTGC
>PBXZ01000092.1:0-14906 GCA_002729415.1 Candidatus Poribacteria bacterium
CCCGGTAAGGAAACATCTCTTGTATATTCAGACTGAGGTAACTAAAATGTGGATACGGAGGACCNTANCCACGCATACCTGTAGCTTGAATNTCTCCATCAACTCGGCTNGCNTAACTCCATTCATTAGCGAACCCCCGAAGATGTAAGANCGCCGCTTCTAACCCATCGTTATATGNAATNAGGAAGACTACTGGCTCTTTGCANAATTCTTCCATATTTCCTTCCTTAGTTTCTCCAACNAGAATTGCNGCTTCCGCTAGATCACGTGACCAGACNCCTTCATTACCAGCCTGCCAAACATCTTCTCCTTCNANGCANTGGACNGATGNAATACCNGTTTCGCCTCCTTNACGACGTTCTANCATGGCTTGTAANGCNTCAAAAGCNTGATAACCGTAGGCNTCTAAACCACCATAACTAAGAACTANTGCTTCTTCTAGATTAGTTTCTAAATTATGTTCNAACCAAGGATCTCTCCAAAATAAAGGTACNGANGAACCTGCCATGAANGGAATATTNAGTTTTCGTGCNCGATCATACATCCACTTGGCATCATACCAATTATAGGACAAGTGCTTATCNTTGAAGACAGGNANTGANCGGCCAGAAGTGGCCAAGANACCAGCNATCTGTTCAAAAAAATAACGACGTGGATACAGGTGCTGTTCCTTTTCGTTCCAAGCATANTCNCCATGTTCCCCAATGGATAATANTCCGTCTACCGCCAGNTNGTNGCCTNCCAAACACAGTGCTTGACGTATACTAGGATAGACTGGGATATTGTTTTTCTCAGCGAGGTCCAGACCAATATCATTCTGGTGAATCTGGTCCATATACATAGAAACAATATCCACTTTTGGGTGTAAAAGTCCTTCGTCTGTAGGAAATCCTTTTACGAATTTAGTGACAATTACGTCAGCATGCGAAGCAGGATAAAAGGTAGTGATTATTGCAGCGATCTTCTTACGTTGGGTCATGCGTCCTCACCTATTGACAACGGAGTCAGGTAATATTATCTGTGATCATAAATTTAAAGCAACAATTATTTTTTCAACACCATTTTTATAGAAATTATCTAAAAGAAATTGGATTCGATTCAGTCTCAATTGAATTATAATCCCGCAGATCATGTACTCCAAATGCTGACCATGGAGCTTATAAGGTCTAAGCGTCGNCCAACCAAGTAAAGAGTATATGTTACTATCGATTCTTTGTGGGTCTTGGAAGACTGTCGCCTGCTCTATTGACTGCGATTTCTAGCTGATATCATTTTTAAAAGAAACGGTTTTGCTCAACTAGGTTACAATTGTTATTGCTGTTGATCTCTGAATCGATGCTATAATTTTGGGGTGAAACGTTACATTGACGTTGTCTGTTTCCAAGATAGATCCTTGGGGTTTGATAGAGAAAAAATGACCTGAATGATATTTACGTAGATTTGCTATATTTGGTGGATTTTGACTTATNAATTGGATTGCTCGAACCATAAATTTCGATTTGATTATTTTTTGCGTTTAAACCATATTGCAGATTTTGGAATGTCACACAACTTAGAGTAATACATTGAGGAGAATTGATGTCATCAGTTTCACAACAGAGTGATTGGTTGGTACAGCCTTTTAATCAACCTGCATCGATTAAAGAAGACCAGGGTCGTTTGGTTCTAAGCAATGGCCTTATCGCACGTTCTTTCGTAACTGCCCCCAATTTTGCAACCGTAGATTATATAAACTTAGTCACTGGATCTACGTTGCTACGTGGAATCAAACCGGAAGCTCTAATTACCATTGATGGTCAACAAGTAGAGATAGCTGGTTTGATAGGTCAACCGGATTATGCTTATTTGGATTTGGACTGGCTTGTTGATTTAAAGAGCAATCCGGAGGCGTTCCAGTTTGTTCGCTATAGCGTAAGCCAAATTGAGGCCTTATATCCTTGGTTGGCCAAACGTTATGCGCCACCGGCGGAGTATCCGCCTAAGGGAATCAGGTTATCGGTTGACTACGTCGCACCTTCAGCATTTGAGGGGTTGGAAATTTCCATCCATTATGACCTTTATCAAGGTATTCCGGTTTTGTCCAAACAAATCTCCATCAACAATTGGAGTGAACGTGCATTATTTATTGAAGGGTTGGTTTGTGAACTAATAGCAGTCAACGAGCAGGAGAAACATCGATTGCATGTTGAAAGCGATTATGCCTTTAGCCAGATGGAAACTACTCGGTGGATCCCCGACGAGGATTATAAAACCCAGATTGATTATCATTACCAAATGCCTTTGTTGATGACCAGTACTTATCCTTTAGGCCCCGGAGTAGTGCTACAACCAGGTGATAATTTCCAAAGTTTTCGTACCTTTGAGCTATTGAATGACAGCGATGATCGTGAGCGAAAGGGGTTGGCTCGGAGAAAGATGTATAGGATTGTTGCCCCGCAGGTAACCGAAAATCCCATCTTCATGCATGTACGGCAATCAGATCCGGAAGCCGTCCGTTTAGCAATTGACCAATGTGTGGAAGTTGGTTTTGAGATGGTAATTATGACCTTTGGTAGTGGTTTTAATATTGAAAGCGAAGATCCAAACTACATAGCTGAAATGAAGGAACTGGCCAATTATGCACACAGCAAGGGAATTGAAATTGGAGGTTATACTTTGATGTGTGCTTCACGGGGTGTTGGAGAAGATTACAATTGTATTGATCCGAAAACACAAAAACCGGGTAGCCGTTTCGGGCAGAGTGCCTGTTTAGCCAGTGAATGGGCAGACGGTTATGTTCAAAGGGTACTGAATTTTATGGATGCTACGGGGATGGACATTATTGAAACCGATGGTCCTTACCATGGTGATGTTTGTGCCTCTACTAGACACAAACATCACCGTGGTTTAGCAGACTCGCAACTTCGTCAGTGGGAATCATGTATCAGCTTTTATCACCAGTGTCGTGAACGGGGTATTTACATAAATTCACCGGATTCCTATTATCTTAATGGATCCAACAAGTGTGGTATGGGATACCGGGAAACTAATTTCAGTCTACCTAGAGAACAGCAAATCTTGATTGCGCGTCAGAATATCTATGACGGCACTTTTGAAAAAACTCCCAGTATGGGATGGATGTTTGTACCATTAGTTGAATATCATGGTGGAGGGCAAGCTGCCACCTTTGAACCGCTTTGCGAGCACTTGAAAGATTACGAATGGCATTTAGCACAAAATTTCGGTAGCGGCGTGATTGCTTGTTATCGAGGACCACGCTTATTTGATACTGAACAGACCAAGAAATTAGTGAAAAAATGGGTTGATTTCTATAAACAGTATCGCCCGATACTAGATAGTGACCTGATTCACGTTCGGCGGCCGGATGGGCGGTCAATTGACTGTATACTTCACGTCAATTCACAATTAGATCCACGCGGATTAGCAATGGTTTATAATCCAACTAGTCAGACCCAGCAGATGAATTTGAAGTTACCACTCTACTACACAGGGCTGGTCGAAGTCGCCCAAATTTGCCAGAATGGAGGTGAGTCGACGGAATATTCAATTGATCGAGATTACAATGTCCAGATACAAATTGAAATGGCGCCTAGAAGCATCGACTATTTGGTTATTAAAGCTTAATTCGTGAGAGCTTGATAGTTACCNAACTTTTATTTTTCCCCANACAACGGAAAGTTTCATCGNTTTTTCGACTGCGAGAACCGTAGTGTAGAGTGTTTTAACATTTGTCTCGTTCAATGCCGTTTCATAAACAGCTACTTCGTCGATAGAACCNGCGTACCAGATTCCATTTAGGTGCCGGGTATAGGCAATAGTTGGCTTATCNTTTGCNCCGTAAGCGANGCTTATCGGATGTGGTGCNGGAGTCGTTTTCTTTAAATCCCCGTCGAGAAANATCTGAACGTGTTTNTTGTTNGTAACAACNCCAACGACATGGTGCCACTTGCCGTCATCAGGAAACGNAGTATAAGCTGACGGCCAATGTTTGTTCTGTTGGTTAGTGTCTGCNCGTATCCAGACTCCGACTTGGTTATTGTCCAACAGTTGGATACCATAGTTNTATTTATCATAGATTGGGTTTCGTGTGCCGAGGTTTGGGTTGATGACCGCTTCTATACTGATACTGGGAAAGAAAATATCTTCGGTTATCTTGACGAAGTCNACCGTGCCATTAAAGTTTAGAGCATCCCCGTGTACTCCTTTTTGGATTTTTGGTTTTCCAACGATCAACCCATTATTCTTGCCCAGATTATCTTGAACCNTTTTTGCATCGAGTGTACCTTTATCAAAGGTCCAGTGTGCAACCAGACCAAGCTTTTCCCTTACCCCAGCAGCAGTCAAGTTTGTTAATATGAAGAAGCTAAAGATCGAAAGGTAAACTACATAACACAATTGGTGAGGTTTAACTGTTTCGATTTTCANCTTTTTTCCTNCTATAGGNANTGTTTTCTATTCCTTGAANTAACCNGGATAGNTCNNGNNNTATTNTGNAATTNTNGTCAGTNNAGCNTAANAAANTGCTTTGGAGGTTCNATTAAGNGTAACGAGCTACNCATAACGTGATTATGTAGGAAATTTGGGAGGNAGAGAAACTTGTNCGTCTTTTACGTCATTATCACCAATTTCTTCAAATAGNGATNGAANNNTAATTCTNTTTGNAGTTAATGCCTAATCTACAANTCATTGGTCAGTTTCTGCTTCATCCTTGAATTCCTCTACAGGATCAATCTGCAGGTACTCGGATAAATAATGAACTGCGACATAAAGAGGAGCAGTATCCAGTAATGCAACCATCAGTTTAAACATATAACCTGATACTATAAACGTTAGCAATTGTGGAATAANAGACTGATTTTCCNCAATTGGCAAAGCACCAGCAAAGTAGTGAGTAATTAATATCACACATGTGCTGTCNACNAATTGACTAATTAACGTNGATCCGTTATTNCGTAACCAGAGATGCTTGCCTTTGGTTAAACGTTTCCAGAAATGGAACATATGGACATCAGTGAACTGAGCTACGAGATAGGCAACCATNGAAGCGGTGACTGCACCAAAGGTTAACTTCTGGACTTCAAAGAATAACGGCAATCTTCCCGCAGCATCTTTAGCGATTTCACCAGCAGCATTAACCTCTTCGAAACCNGGTAGGATACCGCCCAGCCACATGATAAATATCACCCAGATATTGAGTATGACACCTACCCAGACGACAAACCGAGCTCTTTTTTCACCATAGAGTTCACTAATAAGATCTGTGCATAAAAAAGTNATTGGGTAAGGNAGGACACCNACAGCTACAGCAAATGTCCATTCGCCGATGCTNAAAAGTTTGATAAATCTGGAAATTCCCAAGATATTTAACATGGCTAATGTTCCAATAAATAAGCCCGCGAGAATCAGGAATACTCCCTCGCGACGTTTGGCTATCTCCGGGGAATCAGCNACCCAGAATTCATTCTTCATATNNGATAATCCTTCACAATTGATAAATATGTTCGTTGANACTAGTGTGTTTNGTCGTCATGNAGAGATCCTACCATGAGCTGTACGCTTTGTCTAGAAAATGACNANCTAAAATATGATAGTTTTATTCTGNTTGTCAAAAATAGATCTGATGTTTNATGCTTTTATTGTTNGATATTTGGCTATCATTCAAATAGTGAATAAAGTTTCCTTTGTTTTTTCTTGNCTGGAAAAAACGTTTACANGAACTAATTCTCGTCAGCAGAGGAAAACATAGTTGCAANTTATGNTTTAATTGATGNAGNNATTGAAAAGAATTTGACCTCANNGGTGNGATAATAGCCAAAAAGTAGNAGGTAAGATATAATTTTGNCAATACCATTATCGNATAAACCATAATTTTCAAATGTTGNAGTTAAGCAGNTAATGGCAATATTGTNAAATGAAGCNAATAAACCCGACAATCCACAATGNTNTATTTAAAANGTTTTCTGTTACCATGACAANTTGCTGATTTTCTATATNTAGCTAATGAAGTNGATCCTAAATGACTATGACCTAATACTAATACGGAACATTATCAAAAATGTCTCTAGAAATTACCGAAGCTGATCTAAAGAATGCTTTACCCGATGTAACTTCTAATCTGCGTNTATCTGGNCTTGANGAANTTGTTGAAGTGTANCGNGATCNCTGGGGTATACCTCATATTAAAGCCAAGAATGAAAACGACCTGTTCTTTGCTCAAGGNTTTGTTACTGCGCAGGATCGGTTGTGGCATATGGATTACGATCGATATCGTGCGCTTGGTCGGTGGTCTGAGTTAGCGGGATCTAGCGGTGTTGAACAGGATAAACTCCTTCGNGGAGCTGGAATGGGGCGAACCGCGAAACTTGATTACGAAATGGCNTNTNCAGAATCGAAGGCGATGATCGAAGCTTACACNGCCGGAGTNAATGCNTTCATTGANGTTACGACTNCNTTNCCAATTGAGTATANAATTCTCGATCNTGAACCTGAGTNTTGGGAAAACTGGCATTGNCTAGCCGTTTATAAAATGCGTAATACACTTTTAGGAACTTTTGAACCNAAGCTTTTCCGAACACGCTTGGTAAAAGCTATTGGGGCNNAAAAAGTGGCCTTATTCATGAAAGGATATCCTGATGGGCATCTCCTCACCGTACCTCCNGGTGAAGTTTATAANGGGACAGCGCTTGATGGCCTGAAAGAATTAAGTCAAATTGTTGAGGAAGCCAGTTGGCTTGATGANATTGATGCTGGATCNAACGGGTGGTCAATTTCTGGTGAATATACNGCGTCCGGGNTNCCATTAGTTGCNGGTGATTCACATCGNGCGCTTGANACACCAAATGTTTATTATCAGGTTCATCTNTCGTGTCCAGATTTNACTGTCATTGGCTATTCNTTACCCGGTATGCCAGGTGCGCTTCATTTTTGTCATAATGAGTATGTGGCNTGGGGGATGACCCATGGTGGAGCNGATACNCAGGATCTGTACGTTGAGCGTTTTCGTCAAACAGATNACGGTTTTCAATATGATTTTCAAGGAGAATGGTGTCCAGCCGAGGTACTGGACGAAGTTATTNAAGTAAAGGGNGATATCCCGGTAAAATTTTCGGTTACAATTACCCGCCACGGACCAATTATTNCGGGAAATCCAGCGTCGGGATTCGCTGTGGCTATAAGTGACCCTGGNCTTCTGGTCGGTTCTCCATGGGTTGATGCTGTTCGCGGCGCCATGCGNAGTCAATCATTGGATGGGTTNGATCAAGCGTTAAGTAANTGGACGGATAGGGTCAACAATTATGCTGTTGCGGATATCCATGGTAACTTTGGTTACCTGCACGCTGGCAAGATCCCAATTCGNGGNGAAGCCAATGGCTGGCGAGTTGTCCCCGGTTGGACNGGAGAATGCGATTGGCAGGGATATATCCCACATACAGAGCTACCTAAATCTATCAACCCTNATACAGGTTACANTGTAACCTGTAACCAACGCGTGACTGATCATCNATATCCGTATTATGTTGGTTTATACTTTTCACCGGAGCATCGCGCTAAACGTGTTCAAGCAAGAATTCTGGAGTTGGAGNTCGGTCAGGCAACTGTCGAAGAGATGAAGCAGATACATGCGGATAGAATCTCGATCCCAGCCCGGATATTCACTGAAAGTCTAATCCAAGTGCGTTCGTCTGATGGAGACGTTGTGCAAGCCCAATCTTTGTTGCGGAAGTGGGACTATAGTATGGATCGAAGTTTGGTCCANCCATCAATTTATGCCCAAACCAAAAGTGAGGTCACTCGACAGATTACACAGGANTTGCTAGGTNACCAAGCAGATTTTGTCCTTTCCGGTGAAGCAGGAAGTTATGCTCACCTTCGGCTGATTGAGCTTGAAATTCTATTGGCGATTAAAAANGATGATAATTCACTCTTGCCAACTGGAAAAAGTTGGCTGGAAGTACTATTGTTTGCTCTTCAGNGTGCAGTTNCCAATCTCAAGGCAAGACTTGGGGATGANATGTCTCAATGGTGTTGGGAAAGACTACACTATACTTGNCCNCAGCATCCGCTTTCGGCAATATTTCCTGAGTTAGCTGAGAAACTTGATCCTCCTTCGAACCCAATTCACGGTGACGGAGATACTCCGCTNGCAGGAAGTTACAGTTTCAATAATCAGTTTATTGCCACTGGAATGTCAGTCAATCGGTACATTCATGATCCCGCAGATTGGACGAACTCACTATGGATTGTACCGCTAGGNGCATCAGGTCACCCTGGAAGTCCTCATTATGCTGATCAAGCGCAGACATGGGCGGATGTTGAATATATACCCCAACTTTGGGATTGGAACCAAATTGTCTTGGTNTCCGAATCACGCCAGCAACTCATCCCATGTAAATAGCTTCAATAATAATGCTTGCCAAAATTCTAGCTGAACAGNAGCTAGATTCTTTGACATAATTCAACTACCTCNGAACTTTTTTCCTTTAGCTTCAGGTTGTCNNTACTATGATTGGTATGCTTAATTGCANNTTTGTACGTAGTCTGATTGTTGTGGGAGTTATGATTGCGATACTTCCAATAACCTCGTCCTATGGAAGAACAGATTGGGGAAATAATCTGCGTGGCGAGTTCAATTGGTCTGTTGGAGCTAGGCTAACAACTGGNTCGCATGATCAAAAGATGACTCTGTTTGCCGCAGTAGCAGGGAGCATTCTTCCTTCTTTCCTTTCTGTTGAAGGGGGGTTAATGNTGGAANTNGAATCCGCTNTTGAAAAGTGGAATATTAATTCCCCNGCTATTGGNATGCATGAATCNTGGTTCTTGGGTACTGGAATAGGGCGTTTCGAAGAATCCATAAATTCTACCTATTTTTTCTCTCCACAGAAGCAGTTTCTCGGAAGTGGTTTAAGTAATAGAAGTAAATGGCGTTTTACGTATGGTATTGGCCAGACTTATTCTCAAGGCTCTTTTTTAAAAAAATATGAATCGTTCTTATTCAATGTGGAATCGCACAATGATTTGGATGAGGGGTTTGTTTCAGAAAATTTGAGGCAAGAATTTAAAGACGATAAAGGCATTGTTCTAGCTGAAAATTACATTATCAGAAAACAGGATGGTAACTGGTGGATCGGCGACGAAAATGATCCAAACAGATATATCGTTAAAAAAGAACTTTTATTTCTTGCCAGTTTAAAGTTCAGTGATACTTTGGGAAACGGTGTTGTACCAGAGAAACTGAGTCAGGAATTCGAAAGGAATGGGATCTCACTGAATTTTCCTGGTACCATAGTGACTCCGATAAAATCGATGAAAAGCGAATGGCTGATAAAAGATAAGGAAACAAAACAAGCCTACATTGCAAGTAGAGAAAATAACCAGCTAACTATTTACGAAATAAATAGCTACAATTATCGCAATTTTGGTTTAGACCAAAGACGAGGAAATACATATATCAAAGCTGAATATAAACAGACTAGCATACGAACGGCCTTTTACAATGATTTGAAATCTTTTTCGCCGCCCATGGTAATACTTGGTGACGGTAATGACAATAAGGAAACGGCCTCAGGGTTTGCATCGATTACCTTCCACAATCGATATACAGCCAAAGAATTTGGTATAGGGTTTGACAATATTACTGATGATATTGTCAGCAGTGAATCATTGAAAAGTTCTAATAGTGTTGTGAAAAGAAAGAAATTAATTGATAAAAATGATGCATATTACAGGGTAGAAGGTCTAGGAATTAGTTTATATCGTGCTTTCTTAATGTTTAACTTTTATGGTAATAAATCGAAATTAGTGGACGCAACTAGCTTGAATTATGGCAGTTTTGGCCTGAAATTTGGGATACATGGTAAGTCTGTTAAAACACGGTCACAAGATCATGTACATAAGAATGTTAAATCATATGCCTTTAGCGTCAGAGGTAACGAAACAGAAAAATATAAAGTTGATTTGGATAACAATATTATTTCGAGTAAGTTACGCGAACGGTTTAGTGAGAATAAAGACAAGTTGTTTTTCGCCCAAGATATCTCGCTTAGCCAAAATTGTGATGTTATCCGAGATGGTAATGGATGGCAAATAGAAGATAGATCTAAAAGATTTTTCTATTATGTTCGCAGGGATGGTGAGGAACTGGATGTTTACCTCAAGGGGACTGCCCTGTTCCCTAACACTGAGCAGACTAAGAGGAATAGAATATGGGCCGAAATCAATGGGGGGAATTCTACACCTTCTACTAGTTTACAACCATGATGCAGATAAATCATAAGGAAAGATTCGCAACAATTGGATTCAATAAGAAAGCCCATTAGCTAAACCAACAAAGCGAAGACTAAAGAATAGCATCGCTAATGATATAAAGTTGTGCCTGAGATCCAAGGATCCCGAAGCTACGAGGGAAGTGCAAAATAGCCGATCTTGGTGAATAGCCCAATAATCATCCATACTCCTACCATCAGGTATTCACCCAAAATCAACCCTAGGCAGACAAACCGAAGCTTATTATTTCCCGATGGACCGCTAAATTTTAGTACGCAGTATTTGATTAACCAACCAACGAAAACTGAAAACCACAGATGAAATGGTGGATAAGTTGCGCCTAAAAGATAGCCTATTGGGTGAAGTGACCACCAGATGAAATGGTGACGTATCCACAACAGAAAGAATGTAAAACTAGCACCACCTATCATGCTATAGACCTCATCCCAACGTGTGTGAGTAGGGAATTGAATCATATTGCTCATTCGTTGGAAATAATTTCTTGGGGCGTTAACATACACCCAGCGCTGTAAATTTAGTGCGCCTTTCCCGTAAATTAGATCTAATGAAGTATAAGCTGAAACGATCACAGCTACAGCAATTGACAGGAACAAAATGGAAAGGATTTTCCTTTGCGAGAGTTTGCTCTCCTGAAAAACACGAAAATTATGCAAAAAGTTCGGCATCATGAATTCTCCCCAGTCTCGAAAGAAACCACGCTGAAAACCCAAAAGAGCTAAACTTCTCGAGTCAATCACGGATGATCCTGCAACGATGGTTATATATTCCGAAGGGAAAAAGGGGGCTTGAACAAGTAGCAATCCTCCGTTAACAACCATCCATGATAAGACGATTGAAGTGATAAATATTGCCAACATCACAATCAAAGATACCCAAACAGATATACCTGCTATCCAACAAAAAATAACAATTGTGGCGAAACCAATTAAGAATCCAAAAAGAGCTATACGATAAGGCAATGGTTCGTTAGTGTCATCTATTAGTAGTCTTTGGTTCCTCCGAGAAAAAGTTTTTCGAATTACGTCGACAAAATGCCCTCTTCCAATCCAGAAAACAGCGGGTACAAATATAAGGTAACCACCCATAACTTGGCGGCTACAGCTTATCCAGGGATTAATCTCTAAACCAATCGCATTCATAATGATATATTGGAACTTAAAAAACAGGAAAAAAAACCAGAGACTAAATGACACTTCAAGAGTTAGCATGGCCGCAATTCCCATAACTGAAAAATAAATGACAATTCGGACAGCGGGCCACCAACCCAGTGTATGCCAAGGTTTACCGTGAAACATACGGTGAATGTGGTAAATTCTGGGAATCTCAGGTATGTTCGGGAAGTGAGCATGTAACCCATTAATCAAATGTAGCAGAATTGGTAGCGACATGCCGAGCCAGAGAAATCGATTCTTGAAGAATGAGTTGAACAATTGTTCTTTTGGGGAGGTCGCCGCAATTTCTAGAGGGATCTGAACGAGCGGGAACGAAAAACGTTCATGTTCAATCCACTGTTTGCGTAAAAGGATTGACAAACAAAGGGTCGTAAAATAAAAAACGAGTGCAAACAATGTCCAAACGCATAAAGGTTTTAACCAAATTGACCAAGGAATGGATCCGCTTTGATCCACACCTTCATAAAAGTTTCTAACTGCGTTTCTGTCAGAGATGACCAGCCACTCTGGAATGTAGTGATGTAACGTTTCTGACCAATCGTTTTCAGGTGTGGCAAAATAAAATATGGCGACAAGAGTCGGCAACAAAAACTGTAAAAATCCCATTGAAGGAATGCCGAGTGTTACAATCAGCATGACCCAGATTACTATTAATTCNGTGGATGAAAGTGCTAAGTGATTGGCAAACTTTTTTAGGGGAACATTAATAAATATGGCAAGAAAAAATAGTGCCAANATGGAACCAACAGGAAGATGGTTTCCTGAAAGCTTAGAATTTTGTAGAAAGTAGTTATTATAAGCAGTAACTCCACACAATACNATAATCAAAAATAGGCCAATTATGAAAACACCAGATCGGATTTTCATTCTGTTGTTACAAGAGTTGATTGGGTGTGAAGTTTCTCTAGCCGTCAATCGATTGTTGTATGTGATTATCTAACTTTTCTTTGTTATAGTTATGAGGAGAAATGGAAGTTTTCCGCTGGTATTATGTAGTGCATTCAAGATAAAGCAACACAGTGTGATTGCACAAGACGAAGGAAAAGGAGAAACATAGCTCAGATCAATAAACATTAGGGAGTGTGGAAACTATATTCTGGAAGATTAGATCCTTGTTATTAAGTTTTCTAATGATGTATATCCTAAGAGGGAGAATTGATTTCTGAGAGCTTTGGATATTGTATTGTGCAGGCAATGTTATTTATAGTTCGAACAAAGTAGAATACATTCTGTTTACTGCATAATCTATAGGGAAATCAATCACGGTATGATGATACGTAACAGATCAATAATTTCACTGAATTTACTCGTATCAAATCTGGTAAATACGATTGGTAAACACAAAACCACAACCAGACTTTTTGAAGAGGATCATTTCCTAAAAATACTGAATAATTTCCTGAGAAATCCGAACGGCCTCTTCCTAATCTGGTTCTGTAACGTTCTTTTGTACGCGTTAATCAGGTTACTGTATTCGGCAACTTGCCCAGGATTGAGTTCTATTGCTGTTTGATAAACTTTTATCGCTTCCTCATATTTCCCTTGCTTGGCATATGCGTTGCCTAGATTATTGTATGCAGCAACTTGTTCNGGATCGAGTTCTATGACTTTTTGGTAGGCTTCTATTGCTTCTTCATATCTCTCCTTTTCGGAGTGTACATTACCTAGATTATAAAGTGTAGCGGTTTCGTCAGGATCGAGTTCTATGACTTTCTGATAAGCCTCTATTGCTTCTTCATATTTCCCTTGCTTGGCATATGCGTTGCCCAGATTGTTGTATGCAGCAACTTGTTCGGGATCGAGTTCTATGACTTTCTGATAAACCTCTATTGCTTCTTCATATCTCTCTTTTTCAGAATATGCATCACCTAGATTACTATATGCAACAATTTGCTTAGGATCGAGTTCTATNNCTNTNTGATANNCNTNTATNGCTTCTTCATATTTCTCTTGCTTGGTATATGTGTTGCCCAGATTGTTGTATGCAGCAACTTGTTCGGGATCGAGTTCTATGACTTTCTGATAAGCCTCTATTGCTTCTTCATATCGCTCTTCATTAAAGTGCATGTTACCCAGATTTCCGTGTGCCATAATATCTTTGGGATTAATTTCTGTTTTTTTAATCAAGAATTCTTTAGATGATTTGTCCAATATTTACCTCAAAACCAAATAAATGGATTTATGTTCAATATATTATGAAATTCGCTAGGTTCACTGGATTTGACAGCGAGAAATTCATCGTGATATGAATAAAAACGAATCATCAACCATTTCAACAGTAGAACATGGGCAATGCCGAAAAAAGTGTCAATTTATATTGCACTTTTCAAGACGTTCTTAGACTTAATGGGCAAGAATGGGATATGAAAATTGCGTTTCAGATTTCTTGCTTAGACTTAGCTGATAAAACGGGTCATTCTAACATGGTCATTATATTGAAGTAAAGTGGAGATGGCTAGTATAATAGCAGTTGATTTTATGACAAATAGTGCTGAGACAAGTCGTTTAGCATCCAGCCTGCTTGGCAACGGCAGGAAACTCCCTAATCTACGGTTCTATCCGAGTTTTTTCAAGCTGCTTACTTAAGATAATTAAAAAGTGAAATTTGTTTAGGACATGTATAAATTCCGGGACCGGTACTGAAAAAAGATCATCCGGCGATTCTCTTCTCCTGTCCAAGGATAAGCGCCGTGAGTCTGGGCCGAAGCTAGGAAGAGGAGCACATCTCCCGCCTTCATCTCCACATGCTGAACCAGTCCCATCTCGTCGTCGCAAGTTCTAATTCCTTCGGGCATAGGATAACTAGCCTTGTGACTGCCTGGAATGCAAACGAATCCTCCGTCTTCCAATGTGACATCGCGCAATTGCCAAGCAACGTTGATATATTCACTGTAGACGCGGCCATTTTGCTGGCGGTAGTGATTGGTCACTTTTGCTGGTTCACCAGCGGCATGTAAAAAGTGCCCTGAAGAACCTTTACCTGACAAAAACGCACTACACTGCATACATTCAAAACCACTGCCCATAATCCAATTCAAGCGTTGGATCAGACCTGGATGGGCGATCATTCTTTGGAATGGCTCTCCATAGGGAGCAGGTAGCTTCCATGGGGCTCCCATTGACGATCGTCCCACTCCAGTACCCGCTAGCGGTTTAGAGTCGCCAGCAGCAGACCCACCGGTACCTATCCGTTCAGTATTGGACTCGATAGCTTCGTTTGCTGATTCTAGCCAAGCAGTGTCCATCACCTCCCGCAACACCAAGTGGCCGCACAAATCCCAGTGAAAAAATTCCTTTTTGTTGATTCCTGAATCTGGATCAGGAGTATAAATTGAAGGGTGAAAAATCCCAGGCTCCTCTGCAAGCCAAGTGGTTTTGCCATCCGAATGTACTATGGGAGGCGGATAGGATCGGTTGGGGGTGTGTAATACAGCACGTTGTACTGGCGTC
>PBXZ01000093.1:0-31381 GCA_002729415.1 Candidatus Poribacteria bacterium
AACCGGACGCTGAAACTAGGAACTCAGTTCATGCATCTCGGCGAAGCTCTAGAAAAAAAACGACGTCGTTTGGTGGCACGTTTGGAGGTCAAAACTACTGATACGGAGGATCCTCAAGTGAATGTTTGGAAATTGATAGATGGGCCACGGGCTATTAGCCCTCCCGACTATTATTTGCTTTTCCGCGTCGAAAACTGGGATGTGTCGAAGGATTGGCAGACCCGCGTGGTATTTGAGGATGCGGATGGGGAGACTTATACCTATTCCACTACAGTTTGTCATGATCCGGAGGAGAAATCTAATGTTAGTTTAGCTGCATTTACTGGTATGGGGGTGATGGGCCGTGTTGCCCATGCCCAAGTACCAAAAGTCAAGGGAGACGATATCATCGTCGGGCGTTGGACACCAGCCAACGTTTGGATGCCTTTTGCCGAAGCGGTTGATGTTGTTGCAAAGCAGGAGGTTGATATCCTGTTTTTTACCGGAGATCAAATTTATCAAGGGAAACCTTCTCCAACGGATCAGAGTCGCGCACCATATGAAGATTATCTGTATAAATGGTTGTTATGGCACTGGTCGTTTCGGGAACTGACTAATCATCTTCCCGCTATTGTCCAATCTGACGATCATGATGTTTATCATGGGAACATTTGGGGATGGGGCGGACGATTGTGTTTGACCAACAACAACCGAGATGGAGGATATCTCTTTTCTCCTTATTTTGTCAACATGGTACACCGTACACAAGCTGGACATAATCCTGATCCTTATGATCCATCACCAGCCTTGAATGGTATCAGCAATTATTACTGTAGCTTTAACTATGGAGGTGTTGGATTTGCCGTGCTTGAGGATCGTAAGTTCAAGACGCCTCCAAAAATCACCAATCCAGCTGAACAATTGTTATTGGGAGATAGGCAATTGCAATTTTTGAAAGAATGGGGCCAAGATTGGACCAATCAGAAGTTCAAAGTGGTTATTAGTCAAACCGTTTACGCTGCTATGCATGTCAACTTTGAAGGAAAACTAGCTCGGGATGCAGATACTAATGGATTTCCTAAAGTTGGTCGAGATCGTGCTGTTCGTTTGTTCCAGCGTTGTGGTGCGTTGGTGATCAGTGGAGACCAGCACTTGAGTACTTTTTCGCGTTTGGGAATCGAACGACCTTCTGACGCTGTCTATCAGTTCTGTGTGCCAGCATTGGCCAATATCTTCTGGCGCTGGTTTTACCCTAGTTCAGTCGAAGATCCTCAAGGTGAGTTCGTTGATGCTTGGGGTAATTACTTCCGTATGATCGCCGTAGCTAATCCAGAAAGACGGGAGTTGCTGGATCAAAAGCTGAGACGGCGTTACGTCATCCCTAAAGCAGAAGCGAAGGGAGATTCGGGTGATTCGAAACGTGCCTGTCTTGGTGATGGATATGGGGTCGTTCGATTTGATAAAATACAACAAGAGATCACAGTTGAATGCTGGCCGCACAATGTAGGTCCTACTGGGGAGGGACAGCAGTTTCCTGGCTGGCCGGTCAAACTTAGGTTAGCGGACTTGGATGGCCGTCAACCTGTTGCATGGTTGCCTGATCTTAAAATAGAAGGAATCTCTGACCCTATCGTACAGATTATTGATCAAGAAAGCCAGGAAATAATCAAAGTGACGCGTGCTTTCAAGGGAATGTACCGCCCCGGTGTATATGATATGAAGAAGACCTATATCCTTAGAGTTGGTGAACCCCATTCAGGTACCCTGTGGTGGGAAGGGAAAAACCTGCAACCAACATCCAAACCGGGCCAAGAGGAACGCCTAGTTGTGCTGAAAAATTGACTTTTCTTTGGTTGGTTTGCAACTGATACTGATTTGGAAATGCCAGTCAGCAAATTTCTGACAGGGGTAAGGGGTAAATCGAGCCAAGGCTACCCAAGGACAATGAATATACTCACTAGGCTATCGCAAATGGCAGTCCGGTATGCTGTCTCTAATGAGAATAGGCTTGCCGATTTCTCGATGGACTTCTCGAAAGTGTTCTTCGAATCTCGGATTCCATCCGCCTCGCCGAATGGCAACAACTTGAATGGGTTGCTATTAAAAGCGTTTTTGATATCTGATGTCGAATTTTATCATAAATTGCTTAGTCAATTATGCTAAAATCCACAAGTAGGATATGTTCTCGACATTTCCTTGAAAAGTGTCGCAGAGTGAGGAATATTTCAATGATAATCACACAGGTAGATATTTGGACGGTTGTGGTACCAGTGTTTCCAGAAACTGTGCACAGTGAAGAATATGGCGGATATCCTGACTGGGCACGGGTTCCCAAGCAGATCATCCGGCTTCATACTGACGAAGGCTTCACTGGTATTGGGGAAACCGGACGGGGACAGTCAAAAGAATCAGTTTCTCAAGCTGCTGAACAGCTGAAAAATAGAGATGTAATGAAGATGTGTCTGCAGAATGTTTTCCGCCAAGAGCCGCTAAAACCAACGCCTGAAGCGCCAAGTCAATGGGAAATTGATCTTGGACCGTATCCGGCTGGATATGAAGCGTTTGAAACAGCAATCTTTGACCTCATCGGTAAACGGCTGGNAGTTCCTATCCACAAGTTACTAGGGGGGGCTTGCCGGGAANAAGTGAGGGCNGATTTTTGGATCGGGCATCAGACCCCCGAAGATACAAGACGCAGCACCAAGNTNGCGATTGNGCGTGGTTTTACNGGGCTCAAAACTAAATGCCGGATNCAAGAGCCAATGGTTGANAGNTTAAGAGCAATCTGGGAGNTTGGNGGNTCTGANTTCAAAGTAACGGTTGATCCAAATGAACGCTTTNATACNGTTGAGCAGACGCTTGANCTGGCNGNCCAGTTAAAAGAACTTGATAANGTTGAGGTCTTTGAGGATCCAATACCGAAAAAAGGNTTNCGGGATGANGTCNTGGCNCAGTATCGGTACATGAGAGAGATGCTGCCGTTTCCNCTGGCTTTGCACTTGAGTAATCCATCAGANNTNATCAAGGCGATCCGTGCTGATGCNATTGACTATCTCAACCTCGGTGGTTCGATGGTCAACTTTGNTAAANCNGCAGCTATTGCTCAAGCAGCTGACATTCCNGTATGGCANGGTTCAGGAAANGATCTTGGTATNCTAGAGANATCTTACCTGCACGCNGCAAGCGTAGCCNCNAATTGCCTTCTGGCAAGTGATTTNGTCGGTAGTTGGACACGCGTCGATGATTTGATTGTTGAAGGATTTACTTTTACNAATGGTTATACACTTGTACCTCAAACACCTGGGTTGGGTTGCGAGNTGGATCTGGACGCNCTAGAGAAGTACCGTGTAGATGGNTAGGTAACATCAATACAAAACCCATTACGTNAGCTGAATTACCGTTGNATAGTGCTTCNATTNGAGTTAAGCCAAATNCCTAGANTTCAAATTGGATTGTACTTGNAATTCGGATNGNNNATGGTATNACTNAAAAACNANTCANGATTAAGTTTAGCCTATAATTCACCTTGCAATTTGTACNAGAGAACCCTGAGTANTACCTGAATTTTNGGTNTCTAATTTTTTNATGNCTATGTTATAATCTGCNGTTANGTGNAGAAAANCGGAGGGTANGAATGAAAGATCAACCTGCTGTTAGCGGNGGTATTCCTGTTAGNCANAACAAATCTTGGCCTAGTTGGCCTATAGTAACTGANANGGAATGGGAANCAGACATTGAACCGAANATGCGTGAAGTGTACTTGAGNCGNAATGAAGGTNTTTCTGGNTCAAAAGCAANNGAATTCAGTCAACTTTATGCTAGATATACAGGGACAGCTTATGCCACATTTATGCCACATGGTACNGATTCGATTAGCGCNGCGCTGGCTGGCNCACTAGATTTGGANGGNCTAGGAGAAGGTGGTGAAGTAATTGTTCCAAACTATACTTTCGTGGCTACGGCAAGTGCTGTACTTGATCAGCGATGTACTGTCACCTTTGTCGATATTGATGCCGATAACTTCACAATCAATCCTGCAGATCTTGAAGAGGCAATTACTGATCGAACACGTGCCATAGTTGTTGTGCATTTGGGTGGTCATCCCGCGGATATGGAGGCCATAAACCAGATTGCACAACGACATAACCTGAAAATTATTGAAGATTGCGCTCAAGCTCATGGTGCCGAATCTCACGGCCGAAAAGTAGGATCTCTGGGCGATATTGGCGCTTTCAGTTTTCAATCTTCGAAGAACCTCACCTCGGGTGAAGGCGGTATGGTAACTACTAACGACAAAGAATCTCACAACCTCGTTCACGCATTTATGAATGTTGGCCGTGCTCCTGACGGCGCTCGCTGGGAATATCCAAGACTTGGTTGGAATTATCGGCCATCAGAGTACTTAGCGGCACTGCTATTGGTTCGCTTGGAAAAGCTGGAAGAGCAGACAGATATTCGCAATCAGAATGCCGCTTATCTCTTTAACGAATTGAAACAAATTGAAGGGATAACACCTCCAAAGCTCGAATCATGGGTAACCAAGCATGGGTATCACTTATATATGATGAAGTATAATGCAGAAGGGTTCGGTGGAAAACCACGCAGTGAATTTCTGTCTGCGCTTAATGCTGAAGGTATACCATGCTCCAGCGGGTATGGATCCCCACTTTCAAGAGAGGGGGGCATAAAGCGTGTTGCTGAACTATATCCTAAAATAATAAGAGAGTTTCCATGCCCAAATACAGAACGGGTTTGTGCCGAGAGCGTTTGGCTCTTTCAAAATATCTTGCTTGGGTCTAGATCGGATATGGACGATATCGTGGAAGCGATTGCCAAGATCCAAAAAGCATGGAACTAAACAGCAAGCTTGATTGAGATCAAACCAATCAGCGATTTTAACCTGTACCATACTTTGAGTTGTGGACAGGCATTTCGCTGGTATGAAGATGACGGTTGGTTCTATGGTATTGTTAATGATAAATTATTGAAAATCTGTCAAGAGGATAGTACGCTTCTCGTCGAAAGTTCCGACGAATCAGATCCGAAAAAACTTCAGCAATATCTTTGGCATTATTTTGATCTTGGTCGTGATTTATCAAGAATTCTTGATTCGATCAACAAGGATCAATATATGAACGCTTCGGTTGGAGTATGTCGAGGTATGCGAATAATGAACCAAGACCTGTGGGAATGTCTCGGTTCATTTATCCTTTCCCAGAACAATAATGTTCCGAGGATCAAGCAGATGATCCGGAAAATNTCAGAGGAGTTTGGCAATCCTATATCGTTGGATGGATATACTGACTACACATTTCCAACGCCAGAAATGATAACGAATGGTTCCGTTGATCAGCTTTTNCAGTGTGGTCTTGGTTATCGCGCCTCATATCTATTTAATGTTGCTACAGTGGTTGCCGAAAGACAACTTGATCTAGATTGGCTCAAGAGTCAGTCGTACTTGGTGGCAAAACAGGAGTTGATGTCACTTAGAGGAATTGGTGATAAAGTTGCTGATTGTGTNTCTCTCTTTTCGTTAGGACATGGTGAGGCTTTACCAATCGACGTCTGGGTGAGAAGAATTACCGAGAGGCTTTACCTGAAACGAAAAGCGTCAAAACGTCAAATTCTTGAGTTCTTCCATAGCTACTTCGGTGAATACATTGGATATGCACAACAATACCTTTTTCATTATGCACGAACAGTTGGATTTAAAGAATTATTAGATCACTAAACAATAAAGGAGGAATAACTGTGCTTGAAGAACAACAAGGAAATGATATGCTCGGGCTTTTAGAAGATCGGATTGAGCAATCAATTAACCTAATCCATCGTTTACGGCAGGATAAGTCAGCGTTAGAAGAAGAGGTTGATCGGCTTCAGGATGAAATTCGCCAACGAGATTTGAAGGTTCAAGAAATTGAAGCACAAAATGATTCGTTAAAGGACACAGAGNCCGAATTATATCAATTGAAAGTCAAACAGACTGAANCACAAGAAGAAACTGAACGCGAAAAGAAAGAGCTTCGATCTCGGCTTGAAGGAATTATGGAGTTGCTTGACGGAGTTAANAGNGAAGACACCNTNGAAGACACTCCGGGAGAGACCTTGGAAGACACTCTGGAAGACGCTCCGGAACCGACACTCCGCCAGATCAACAAAGCTTTCTTAAACTTCAAGAAGAGGATGAAAGCTAAGAATTCAGATGTTGCGAGTGTTAGTAATATCCCACTCCTACATCATGAAACCATANCGGCGAAAATTTGCACTGATTGCTGAAAACACTAACGTTAATATCCGAGTCATATGCCCTAATCGATGGTTCGAGAGTTTTCAGGAAATTGTCTTTGAACCAGAACCAGAAACGTGTTGTGAAGAATTCGCTTACCCAATTCGGTTTTCCGGTTACGGAAGTCGGTTTTTCTATCGTGAAAATATCATTCCCCATTTCCGCGATTTCCAACCTGATATCATTCATCTCGAAGAAGAAGCTTGGAGTTTGAACGCTCTCCAAANAATTCGTNTCAAAAACAAGTATTGTCCTCAGAGTCGNTTCATTTTCCGTACATCCCTTAGCGTGGACATNAAGCAAAGNTTCGGTTTNTTCCCTATGTGGATAGAGAAAAAGGTCTTTAATCATACAGATATGGCATTTCCACTTAGTGAGAATGGGGTCAATATTTTAAGACGCCGTGGTTATACCAAAGAAGTNACCGTTTTTCCAAACGGTGTTGATTTGCGTATGTTCTACAAAATGAAGATGGAAGACCTGCGATCCGAGTTGGGACTTGATCAAACCTTCGTGATTGGATATGTTGGTCGCATTCTCAGGATGAAGGGATTAGACACGTTGGTTGAAGCCANTGCCCAGTTGAANATGAACTGTAAAATTTTGCTGGTTGGACGTGGTGAGTACAGATCCGAGCTGGAAAAGCTAGCCGATCAACTCGTTATATCTGAGCGGATTGTGTGGATAGATGGTGTGCCTCCTGAGGATGTGCCGAAATATGTAAATTGCATGGATACATTGGTCTTACCCTCACGAACAACACCCGATTGGGTCGAATTTTTCGGTCGAGTATTGGTAGAAGCAATGGCATGTCAAGTTCCTGTTATTGGCTCAGATTCCGGAGAAATTCCCAACGTGATCGGTAATGCAGGTTTAACTTTTCCCGAAGGAGAGGCGAAGTTGCTAGCTGACCAAATCCAGATGATAGCTCAAGATCTGGTTTTACGATCGAATCTAATTCAACTCGGTTTAGAGCGAGTTGAAGAATTTTCTTGGGAAACTATTGCCCAACGTACCCTAGAGGTTTACCGAGATTTAGTTTAACAAACTTGGCATGAAAATGCCCTCTCTACCCCACTACCTAATGACTTCCCAAGCTAGATGCTGGAGTTCTGGTTTAATCAGCTTTTCCCACGCTAGTTCAACAGCCTTTGGGGAACCAGGTACTGAAACAATTAACTTTCCTCGATAAACTCCAGCGGTTGCACGTGAGAGCATAGCAGCGGCACCGACCTGTTCGTAACTCAGCATGCGAAACAACTCTCCGAAACCAGCAAGTCGTTTCTCTAGTTTACGATCGAGCACATCGAAAGTGCGATCACGAGGTGTAATACCCGTTCCACCATTGAAAATGATGATTCTTGCTTTCCTTTCAACAAGTTGTTCAAGTATACTCTCAATCTGATCCGGTTCATCCTTCACAATATCATAGTCTGTAATTGAATGACCTTCTTTCGTTAATTCTTCACGCAAGTAAATACCGTTAATATCATCTTCGGGTGTTCGCGTGTCACTGACTGTTACAATAGCAACTTCAACAGATTCTTCCTGCTCAGCTGCTATCTGGCGATGTTTTTGCGCACCTTGTATGTTTTGATTCGACATGATTTTTCTCTCCTAAATCTTATTCTTTCGGTTTTTCCGAAAGTGAGGTGTAAACAGATCTTAACTTTTCTCCGATAGCTTTCCATCCATATTCACGTTGGACTCGGCTNCGTCCTTTCCTACCCAACTGCCGACATCTATCGGGATTTCCAAGCAATTCAACCACTCTCGCCGCAAACTGCATTGGATTATCTTCGATGACCACTTCTTGGTTATTAATGAGTTCTAGCCCTTCCGCACCAACCGAAGTTGAGACGACAGCTTTTTCCATTGCTAATGCTTCAAGTATTTTNAGACGTGTACCACCACCAATTCGGAGCGGTACGACGTAAACGGCGGATTGAGCTATATAAGGTTTAACATCTTCAACACGCCCCGTAACCTCAATGTTGGGTAAATCCGATAGTTTCCGNACGTTTCCTGTNGGATGTTGTCCGACAATCAGNAATCTAACATTGGGACATTTCAAACGAATNACAGGCAATATTTCATTGACACAGTAAATGACAGCNTCTTCATTCGGAAACCAGTCCATACTGCCAGTATAAAGAAGTGTATCTGGTATTATTTCATCGTGGCTAGGTTGATATAGATCGAGATCCACTCCGTTTGGGATAACATCGGTTTGTAAATCAGGACAGGATTTTCGTAGCCAATTCCGATCGGTTTCAGACACACAGGTTGTAATAGAAAACTTCGGACTGATTAGTTTCTCATACCGTCTAAAAGCTCGCTTCTGCGACAGATAAACGATTTTTTTTGCTGGATTTTCCGCCTCCTCGCTAAGTCGCGCCCAAATATAAGAGTCAATGTTCTGTGTGGAAAGAACTTTAGGTAAATCCACTTCGGCGAAGAATTGGGCTGTATGAAACATTTCATAATGAATTAGATCAAAATTTTGTAGTTGGATAAGTTGACCTAATTCTCGTCTGTAGGATGAGATATCATAACGTGCGACTGTAATAGGTTTTCTTTGGATGAGAGACTTAGTAATAGTACCTAACGATATTTTTGGTGGTGACGCTTGATTTTCCACGAGATGACAGACTATACCCAAACTCTCAAGGTAAGCTATTCCTTCCTGATCAGTTGGTGCCGTCTCAAGCCCCAGAAAAGTAATCTGGTCAGTCTTTGACACTTGGGTGAGCAGGTTTAGCACGCGAATCCGCCCACCATCTGTAGCTGGAAACGGCACTGTAATTGAAAGGAAAAGAATCTTCATCAAAAATTAAGAGGTTATTGCCAATGCCCTCACTTCGCCAAATTCACGTGTGAGTTTCTGCCACGAATTTCCATGATCCGTGCTACGAAAAATTTGACCACTTACACTATAAGCCACGATCAAATCGTCGATATTACCATTATAGGCGAAATTCCAAATCGTGCTGTTTGACATCATGCCCAATTCAGCTTGTTCCCATGAATCTCCCAAGTCCACAGAGTAGAAAATACCTCCTTCATTGCCAGGAGGCCCATTCCCAGCTCCAAGGTAGACACGGTTCTCTCCGTTTGGACAATAGAACACCGCCCGAGCATACGACCACGGGAGATAATCTTTCACGGTCAATGGTGTCCAATATTTCAGATTATCTGTTCGACAAACATCGTTATTGGTAGCTACTATGATTTTTTTTGGTTGGCCGGGAATAACAGAAATGCCATGAATATCAAGGCTGCTGAGACCTTCATTAATTGTTTCCCAGTTTTTTCCGCCATCTGTGCTGCGGCGAAAACCATCGATCTCTATACCTGCATAAACAATTTGGTCGTCTTCTGGATCAATGGCAATTGATGTTACACGTGGAATTATTGCGCCACCCGCACATTCATCAGCAAGTTCAACATCAAGGCNTATCCAAGTTTTACCACCGTCAGTGGATTTGAATAGATCCGATGGACAAGTACCCACAAAAATGGTATTCGGATTCTTTTCACTAATTTCTATGTCCCATATCTGCAAACCGTTCATTTCTGAATCAANAAGCTGCCANGTTTCTGCNCCGTCTGCAGTGCGATANAGACCGTTTTCTGTNCCAGCAAAGACAACAGAAGAGTTANCTGGATCTANAGCAATGGCTCGTATATCAGCCTCNGCGAATATACCGTTGCTGGCACGNTTCCATGAATCACCTAAATCTGTACTCCGCCAAACACTTTGACCAATNGTCCCAATNTACATAACTGGTTGTTTCATCTTTCTCTCCTTATTATTTTTTGAGAATTAAGGTTACCTGTACTGATCTGTTTGTCAAGGTAATAGATCTGCCAAATGATGGTATCAGAATCCATTTTTGGCGGCAAATATATCTGGTAAACATAATTATCTTGAATCTGTTGCATGGGGATTTTTGAAACGAGCAATTTGTGACCGGTTAGAACTGAAATTCGAGGTATCTCCGACAGAATCTGTTTACTTAATACCAGTAAGACCTCCCAATATCTGGCATGAACCGGGTTTTGCAACACAAACGTTTGCAGAATCATCTCTCGGTCAATCTCGACACGATAATNNTATGATGAAACTGATTTTCCGAGCACATTTGGCAATTCTNCGAGACTCGGTATAATAACAATAGTATCAGCCATTTTATCAGTAAATGGCAAAATTTGGGTTCCTCTTCCATTGTTTGACAACTGCAAGCTATTTACATTTACTGGTTTTCCTTTTAGAAGCTCAATAGTTCTAATATCAAATGGAAATCTTCCTCCACTTGTAAAATCGAAGGAGATTTGTTGGCCAATACGAAAGTTTGAGAATTCCAAATAATAAGTAGCATAACCTTCCAATCGATCTCCAGTTACATCTATTGGATAATATCGATGTTTACGGTGAATTTTGGCTTGTATATTAACTTTGCGATACCCGAATCTTCCTCNCTCAAAGGTCACATCATCTAGGTAATTTGCAACTTTCCAATCGCTGAATACCGATGAGAAACTCTGTCTGAAACCATGCAACTGCAATACCTGATTAATTCCACTGATACCTGCTAAACGGTTCTTAATTAATGAAGAGACAAAGTTTGTTCCGCCATAATGTTCGTCCAGATAAAGTATCCAGAGATATGNCGCTCCATAACTAGGCAGTTGGTTTTTACCTTCTGCAGGCCAATTGGTTAATGAAGTATTAGGCTTCTGTCCAAATGCTTGAAGATGTTCAACCGATGGATAACCACACAGTAACATGGCGTATTCCGAAATGCCCTCGTTAACCCAGATTTCTTCGTTNTGGTCGTGTTTCCAGTGGATGAGGTGCTGGAATTCNTGAGCGACGGTACCAAANCCCTCATTGCTACCAACGTTNAGGGGGTNGGTATCAATGTAGATCATGTCTCGCTCATTGCTCCACATTGCTTTCCCTAACTTCGGGTGAATTAACCGACCACGTGCTTGATCAATAGGATTGAAATATCCACCGATAAATTCACCTTGGAATCGAAAACGATCTGGGATATCAAGTAATAAGAGATAGATTCGGTCATCGTTGTCAATGTTAGGAGGGTGACCGAACGCTTGGGTCTCTATCTGATANATACCTCGGTTNCTATCGGATAATGTTAGTTGTTCAAAAACACGATTAAGATTTTGAACAACTTTGGCTGTGATAGTTAGACGCCACTGCGAATCCTCGACGAAAATGTAGCAAAAGTTGCCGATAGACCGCAATGTTGCTTTAGTTCGATACTGATTATAATTTCGGAAATCAATCCCATAAAAAGAGATTTGGTCTCCAATTTTAAGTACCCGTTTCTGAGCAGGTGATGATGGTATNTTTACTGGCGGTACATTCTGAGGATTGGAGGTANAAAGATCTGGAGTTCCACAGATTAGCGCAATGGCATGAAGTGGGAATAAATATATGAANGACATGACCAGAAACGCGAGTGTTTTTACACTCCATTGTTGAGCCGACGTTAAAGAGTTACTGTACCATAATTTACTTGATTTTCGCGTGATATCTTTCAATCTTCTGTCGGATCTTTTCGTTTTCTGGATTGAGTATTGTAGCTTTTCGCCAAGCGCCGATTGCATTATTCTTCATACCAATTTTGAGATAGACATCACCTAAATGATCTTGGATCTCCCAACTCTCGGATTCGAACTTAACCGCTTTCTCCAACTCAATTCGCGCAAGTTCATTTTTACCCATTTTGAAGTATGTCCAACCTAGACTATCCAAATAGGCTCCATTTTCTGGTTCCTTCTTAAGAGCAATTTTTATGATGTCAATGGCATATTCCAGGTCAGTACCAAGTTCAGCTAAAAGATAACCAAGTGCATTATAAGGTTCGGATCTCTCAGGTGAAATCCGAATAGCGTTTCGAAGATGGAACTCTGCTTTTTCAAAATCCTTCATTTCTTGATAAGATAAACCGAGCAGATAATTTGCATCAGCATGTTTAGGATCTTCGGTAAAAATTTTATTAAGAGTATCAATCGCTTGTTGCGGTCGATCCACCGTCAGGTAAAGACTCCCAAGCCGAGCCCGAAAAATTCCCAGCATTTTATCAAACTGCTTGGGAATATTGGGTGCGTACTGGCGCATTTTTGTATAGGCTAATATAGCCTTGGTAATTTTTTCTACGGCTGAATCGATCGATTCAGCCGTAGGGTCATTAGTATTGTATACACCGTTTTCAGCAAGTTCATAGGACGCAGTATAAAGCCGACCAAGCGACTCATGGGCTTGCCACATCGTATCGTCAATTTTAACCGCACGTTCATACGAACTGATTGCTTTATCACTGTAACCAAGATCTTCGTATGAATTTCCAAGCCTCAAGAAAAAAACAGGCTGATATGGCATGAGACGCGTCAGTTGTTTAAATGCTTGTTTCCCAAGATTGGGATCTTCCTGAGTGGCAGCGATTTCACCTAAATACTGATAGGCATCAACATGATCGGGATCTAATTGTGTGACCTTTTTCAGTTGTTCAATAACTGGCTTCCAATTTTTCTGTCGCGAGTTCATTGTACGTTTAAACATCACTTGCGCTAGTATAAAATGTGGTAGTGGATTTTCAGGATTGATCTCAATTGCCAGACGAGATTCCTGATCAGCGGTTCGGATATCACGAATGGCCAAACTGACATTAGCAAGTTGATAATGAGTAAACGCAGAGGATTTGTGAAGATGGAGCACACGCTGATAGATGTCTCTTGCCTCTGGGAACCTTCTAGAAGCACGCAAGTAGGTTGCCCAAGCCAGATCTCTATATATATATATTGCTTTTTCGTACTTGGCTTCAAGTGGACGGTCAATGATTTCCTGAGCGAAAAGTGTTGGAATTAAAAGAACACAAATCGACATGAAAGCCAAGATTTTATACATTTTCACAAACCAACCCTGATTGCTTTTGAAAAGATGCAACTTCCTTTTGCTTTAGGTAACGATATTTTCCAATCGGCAGATTACCTAAAGACAGGTTCCCAATCCGCACACGCTTAAGGTAGAGAACTTTGTGCCCAATTGCCTCAAACATCCTGCGGATTTGACGTTTTTTTCCTTCATAGAGAACCAGTTTAAAGTGGGTATTTCCCCTGTGTCGNCCAATTCTGTGAACGATTGCAGGTGCTGTTTTCCCACTCAAAATTNGGATCCCNTCACGGAGTTGTTGAACGGATTNTTNGGAAGGACTTCCGTCAANCCAAACCAGATAGGTTTTCTTAATCTTATTGCTTGGGTGCAGAATTTGATGTGAAAAGTTACCATCATTTGTGAAGATTAANAACCCTTCTGTATTTAAGTCCAGTCGTCCTACAGGATAAACCCTCTCCNGAATTATATCAACTAGATCCATTACTGTAGGACGGTTATATTGATCCAAGACGCTGGTGATATAACCTTCTGGTTTGTTCAACATTAGGTATATTGGGGTGGGCTTCTCGGAAACTATGCGCCCATCAAATCGGATGAGGTCCCTTTCTTGATCAATGTGCCTACCAGGAATAAAAACTTGTTTCCCATTGATTTTAACTCGTCCATCAACAACATACTGCTTAGCAAGTCGACGAGAACAAACTCCTCGTTCGGCAAGAAATTTTTCAAGTCTAATTCCCATGAAACATCTCAATCTGCCAATTATTAGTAAGTGATATTTGCCTCAAACCTCTATCAGGATTTACGGCAACTGGATTTCCAAAAAGTTGTAACTTATGGTGATCGGAATGGTGGTTCCCATAAGCATAAGATCGATTAAGGTCTAAGTTGTATTGTTCAGCTAATTGCTTGACAGCAATTGCTTTATTTTCCGCGTATAGATTAGAACCTGTCAACTGCCCGCAGATTTTTCCATCTTTAATTTCTAAAGTGTTGCCGATAGTTTGATTTACCTCAAGTCTCTCACCAAAAACACTAACCAGAATTTTGAGCGATCCCGACAAAATAAAAACCATACGGTCATTATCACGATGCCACTTCATCAAATCACAAACCCTTGGAGATATATGATCTATCAAGTATTCATCAACACAAAACTTCGCAATTTTACGAACGTACTGAAAATCGAGCCCACGGAGATAAACTTTGTTTGCTTTCGCACGGCGGAGATTAGTAGTCTTGATAAGATATGTTCCCCAACTCACAAGATTGCCAAGTGGTAATACTCCTCGCTCGAACATCTCCCTAAAAAAAACGTTCTCTGATGAATTATCGATGATTGTACCATCGAGATCGAAAACCGCACATGCTCTCATAAAGGCTCCAGATCCTAAACTAATTCAAGATTGACTTGATGGCCTTCTTCAATGAAGGCGGTCATCAAGTCGACTGAACCTTTTAGGTCTGACTTGTTTATAGTTTCAACACTACTGTGAATGTAGCGCGTGGGAGTGGAAATTGTTGCGACTGGCACACCCGACCTTGATTTTTGTATGGCTGCTGAGTCGGTTCCTCCTCGTGGTAAAATCTCGTGTTGCCATGGAATTTCACGCTTATCAGCCAAATCTTGTAGGAATTTAACCAGTCTTGGATGCTGGATGGCAGATGAATCAAAGATCTTAATTGCTGTTCCTTCCCCAAGTTCGGTGATCTTTTCACGGTCGCTGACTCCCGGGGTATCAGTTGCCAGTGTTGTATCAAGACAAATACCTACATCGGGATTAATACCAAAAGCACTTGTGGTAGCACCTCGCAAACCGATCTCTTCTTGTGAAGTGGCAACGGCATAGGTCTCAAATCCATATTTTTCAGCGTTCTGCATTGCTTTGATCATAATATAGACAGCAACACGATTATCCATCGCTTTACAAGATACACATTCGCCCAGTTCAATAAAATTACGTTTCAAAGTCACTGGTGTCCCAATCTGAATCTTCTCCTTAACTTCATCACCGGATAGCCCCAAGTCAACGATAAAATCCTTGACCTCCAGTTTCTTATTTCGATCCTCAGGATTCTGAATATGAGGAGGCTTGATACCAGGGTAAAGAATCCCAGTCAGGTCTCCCTCATCGGCACAAACCCTGACATGTTGAGCAACCATGTTCCGTGGATCATGACCACCAAGAGCTACAATCCGAACCCACCCCTTTTCCTCAATGTGCGAAACAACAAAACCGATTTCGTCCATATGGGCAGCAATCATCAGTTTTGTTGCNCCTGATTTTTTTTTGATGCATAACATGTTTCCCATCGAATCGACAGTAATCTCATCTACAATTGGTTCAAGTTCACGTCGAACAATTTCCCGTATTCGTTCTTCCCTGCCAGGAATTCCCGAACTTTCACAGAGTTCTTTCAAGAGTTCCATAATCTTCCTTTCTTGATTAAAGTTATAATTTGGCAATAATTACTGCATACTTTAGTGGTACATCTCCCGCGTTGCGAATACCATGTATAATTTGGCAATCGACAAGAATTGCCTGATTTTTTTTCAGAACATGGGATTGATCACCAAAGAGCACCTCACCTTTACCTGAAAATACGTAGAAAATTTCTTGCCCTTCATGTTGATGTGGTGCATGCATGCTTTGGTTGGGAGCAACTTCGGAGATGTGCATATGAAGTTTGCTATTGTCTAGTCCGTTTTCAAAAATAAATCGATCTATTCCTTTGATATCTTTTCGAATTTCAGCCTTCATCAATATAGACCTCCCAGTAGCAATTTTTCACCGGCGCGGGAAGAAAGTATTGATTCCCGCTTCTACGTCTTCAATTGGATGCCCATATTCGCGTTCATAATCTTCATGGATTTTGGTCTCTGTTTCCGTTAGAGTAGTAATTGGGAAAGAAACTGTCTCACGGTTTCGTTGGGCAGACTCATTCATCGCGATATTCATCTCCTGATCCTGTCTAGCACGAATAGCTCCATATTCTGGATCCGTGTCTTGGATCACAGCGTTAGCAATGCTCAAGAGTTCATCAGCAACAGCAACTTGCCCTTCAGAAAGTGGACAATTTTTGAGAGGATTATCCCATTGAACATGTTGGTTAGGCAATTCTAACTTAATCTTGTCAATTACCTGTACACCATCGATATCAACCATTACTCGTTGTGGAAGGTAGCCAACACTAGTTGCTCCAGTTTCACGATTTTCTTGGTGAACAATATGAATTTCTTCGCCCACAATTGTTCCCTGGCTACCATCAATTTGTGAAATTCCGTTTTGTCCACGTCCGAGAGATCTAGCGTGAATTGTGTTGGAATAGATCATGATTGCTGTCGAGTTGTTATCAAATTCTAAAAATCCCAACGACCATTTATCATTGGTATGATGCCGTTTCATCCGATCAATAATTGGAACAATAGGAGTTGTCTGACTGATACCAAGAATTGATCTTGGGTTTCCATTGGCCCGAAGTCTAAGCATACTCATGCCATGGTGACCTCCTTCGTAGAAGATACGATAGATCCGGCCAACTTCGCCAATGACACCCGAACCGATGACCTCGGACAAGAACCTCTCTTTCGGCGCACGATAATAATTTTCGGCGATCTCCAACTTNACATTATTTTTATTTGCTGCTTCAATCATTAAATCTGACATAGGAAGGGAAGCAGCTATTGGTGTTTCACAGAGGATGTTTATTCCCGCATCGGCCACAAAACAGGTNACTGCGTGATGCGCGACTTTGGGGACAGTAATGTCGACAACATCAAGTTGCTCCTTTTCGATCAAATCCCGAACGTTTGTATATGCATTTACTCCATACTTTTTCGCATACTGGACTGCGGCTTTTTCATCTATATCACAGATTGCAACCAGATTGTAGGTATCTTTGAGCTTGGAAATGACCGGCAGGTGTGATCCCGCTCCACGGCGTCCAGCGCCGATCAAGGCAATATTTAGTTTTGGCATTTTACATCCAAGTTTTCTCAACTTCTAGTTTTGAANTNTCACCAAATNCCGAAATAGNCANCTTATCTTTAGATGAAGAGACAAAGATGAAGAGACANGTCTACGAGAAAGAGNATCCACNTATATATTAGATANATGATGATACTACACTAATNTNGTTTTGGATACTNATAAATACATTTGGAGGAAGGNGGAATTCATTTCGATATATAAGGGTAGGTGTTTCTNACAAAATTTGTAAGGACAACTTCCATCAAACAATTTCAATTCGNTTACGTGANNAAACCTTCAGTTGGACTTGATGCGGTCGCGTATAGTTTTTGTGGAATTCGCCCAGAAAGAAATGCTTCTCGACCTGCTTCGACAGCCTTTCGCATAGCAGAAGCCATCAAAACAGGGTCACGCGCTTTAGCTACTGCGGTATTCAAAAGAATCCCGTCACACCCTAGTTCCATTGCCACTGTGGCATCAGACGCCGTACCTACGCCCGCATCCACAATCACTGGCACCTTGATAATATCGCGGATAATTTGAATATTGTATGGGTTCCGGATACCCGCACCCGATCCAATTGGTGCACCAAGTGGCATAACAACGGCACATCCAACATCCTCTAATTTTTTGCAAGTGATCGGATCATCGTTGCAGTAAGGAAGGACTGTAAAACCATCCTTAATAAGTTCAGATGCAGCTGGGATTAATTGTTCTACATCCGGAAANAGTGTCTGATCATCACCAATCACTTCAAGTTTAATCAGGTCTGTACCCAAAGCCTCTCGCGCCAGTTGTGCNGTNAAGACAGCATCCTTAGCAGTNTAACAACCTGCTGTATTTGGTAAAATAGTGTGATTTTTCTCCTTAAGAATGCTGNAGAGGTTCTCANTCGATNGATCATTCAGTTTTACTCGACGNATTGCAACAGTNACGATATTAGCTTCGCTCATTTCGATTGCTTTGAGCATAACATTAAAATTTGGATAGCCCGACGATCCAATGAGCAAACGCGAACTATAGATTTGATCGCCAATTTTAAGCCCTTCCATTATTATCCGCCTTGAACTGCATGAATGATTTCAATTTCGCTATCAGGATTGATACGGGTTTCCGACCACATTTTTTGTGGAACCACCTCACAATTAACAGCAACTGCAACCCCTGATTTTGTAGGATCAAACCCAAGGCTCTCAATCAGTTGAAGCAAATCTATATTACCACTAATTTCCTGCTTTTTCCCGTTAATTGATATTATTATATTTTTCTTTTTCACTAAAATCACCTTGTGGTTAGGAAAATCAAGAATTTAGCTGCGTTAGGCAAAACGTTCCAACATGAACGGCGCAATCAAATTTGACGTTTGACCTGTCATGATTAAAGCACTTATTTCACGGCACGTAACGGGCGTCAACAAAATCCCTTGACGATAGTGGCCAGTTGCCATAATTAGATTTTTGATCTGTGTTCTTCCGAGAATTGGCGCATTATCTCGACTACCAGGCCTAAGCCCTGCCCATGTTTCATCGATTGGAAGTTCATAAATGCTAGGCAACACTTCCCAAGCGCCGCGTAGTAGTTCAAACATGCCACCAGCAGTAATTTTGGTGTCGAATCCTTGCTCTTCACAAGTAGCCCCAATTAAAAGACGTCCATCACCCTTTGGTGCAAGATAAGCATCCGGAGCATAAATCACATGCTGCAAAATCGGTGGAGTTTCCATCCTCAGAGCGATCATTTGCCCTTTAACAGGACGGACAGGTGGGCGCACCCAATCTGGCAACCCATCAATTTGCGATGACCAACATCCCGCTGAAAGAATAACTAGATCCGCCTCAATAAAATCCTCTTGCACTTGAATTCCAATTGCTTTCTCATTCTGGATTTCAATTTTACGAACCGAGGTCTGCTCGTGGAGTCTTCCACCAAATTTCTTAAACGCTTGTATTAGAGCTTGAACCATTAAGCGATTATTAATTTGAACATCGCTCTTACAACTTACTGCACTAGTGATTCTAGGAGAAAGATACGGCTCGATCTCTCGAGCTTCCACGCCTGTTAGCCATTCCACAGGGAGATCAAGCGCACGTTGTACCTCATAGTGGTCTTCTAATTCAGCTTGGTCGTCTCGGTCAAGTGCAACCATCAACGTTCCATGTGTGCGGTAGTCAACCGAGATCTGGCTGTCAGATTCAAGTTCATCAACCCATTCAGGGTACAATTCCGCACTTGCCAATCCAAGTTGCAAAAGGTCTCTCTCCTGCATATGGACCTCTGCTCTTGGCGAAAGCATACCTGCTGCTGCCCAACTTGCTCCTTGTCCTGCCCAATCCCTGTCATAAATTGTGACATCTAAACTGTTCTTAGCAAGTTGCCAGCCGATACTTAGACCGATTACACCACCACCAATAATAGCAACTTTCTTAGGCAGCATTTTGGGCTTAATTTCCTTCACCAGCTAGGACATTATCAAATAAATTCGTCGCTTCAATTTTTTTTGTAATCAACTTGTTGTTAGATCCAAATGTCGTGAATTTTTCCCATTTTCTCTGAGATTGCTGCTGTGACTTGGCAAACATAGGTAATGTGGCGGTAAAAGCCAGTAGGTCTAAATCTTTTCGGACGTTTGGATTAATTGTAAAATAGGATGTTAGCGCTTCATATGGATGTTTTTTAGTCATTTTAATGGCTTCTTTAATGGCGAGTACAAATTCTTTTACGATCTTTCGGTTTTCAAGCAAATACTTATCGTTTGTGATAAAAACCAACTCGTAGTAATCAGGAACCCCATGTTCTTCAAGAGGGAAATAATTGGCCTCGGCCCCTTCAAGAAGCAACTCATTAATTTCATAGTTCCAAAATGCACCTATAACAGCGTCAACACTTCCAGAGAGAAGGGACGGAGAAATGTTGAAGCCAATGCTAATCAATTCATAATCGTCTTTCGTTAACCCTGCTTTTTGTGCGATTGTTTCAAATAAGATTAAGTCCAATGGGGCAACAGTATATCCAATCTTTTTTCCTCTCAAATCGCTCGGGACTTCAATCCCTGATTTCTTCAAGAAACTAATAGTATTCAGAGGATGATCAACCAAAACACCTATGGATTTTATAGGCAACCCTGCTGCNCTGGCAATTGTAACACTGGGTTGATAACTAACGGCNAGAGGGAATTTNCCAGCGGCNACCANTTTAATTGGATCAGCTGGGTCAGTTGGTGGAACCAACTCAACCTCAAGACCATGTTTGGNGAAAANTCCTTTNTCCTGTGCAACATAGATNGGAACATGATCCGCATTTGGAAACCAATCGAGCAAAAGAGTGATCTGTTGNAACTTGGCTCCTTGCACNCCAACCAAGTTCCCCATTNAAATTATACTGCAAGCAATTAACAGAATCAAACGAGTCCTTATCATNCCANAANCTCCTATAGAAAAATTGTAATAAAAACAATGNAATTTCCGCTAAGTANCTTATTACCATTTGCGGACAAAAGTAANTCGTCCTACNATACCATCATTACCTTCCCTCAGTTNCTCTTTGGTCTCAGANCCCAAAAATAACCCAAGCGTATTGTTTTTGCCATATTTCAAGTGAACCTTTCCACCAANCGCNCAACTNGCTAGCGAATCTANCTCATTACCATTTNCATCTTTACCGCTCANATTGAGTGTTACTTCCAGTTGNGGGCCAATCGAGACAANATCTCCAAGAGCATATAGCAGGAAATTCCGCGTGTAGAATTGATTTCCNGCTTCTCCATCAAAAGGAGAATTGAGAAAANTCATTAACCATGATTCAAAATAGATACTNCCTATTGTCGAAAACGTATAAAACTGAGGAACAAAAGTNGCAACATTCATCGATTCAAAATCAAACGTAAGTCCNACCATAGGTAGTACGATTAGNCTNTNTTTACTATNTTCTTTTNCNACGAGCGTAAATAGAGGTCCAATATCAAACTCACCTGTTGCACCAACAACATAGATATCTGAATCGATTTCCAAACTGCCGAACGGGTGGCTTGCTCCAAACCAAATCTGCGTCCCATGTGCGTCTGTGTCTGTCCGGAACCANCCGGAAATGTTGGATTCNTCTTCNGCCATNAGCCATATATTNNTCATAGCTATCAACAGGAAAGTAATTCCAAATTTCCAAATAAAGGATAAGNTTTTGCGGTNCATAATATGATCTCCTTAAATTTCTAGGTTAGTGATTTAAGTAGTGATTTGACAACAAATTATGNTGAGGNTTTCCAAGGCATAACTATCTTTTCCAAAAAAGTCATTATAGCCAAGAGTACAAGTCCCATAATAGTGAGACAAACTATGGCCGCAAAGACAAGCGCAATCTGCATTTGNGAGTTTGAATGTAACATCAAATAACCAAGNCCTGCCTTCGATCCAACCCATTCACCGATAACAGCACCTATTGTTGATATCGAAATACCAATCTTGGCTCCAGAAAAAATAAAGGGCANNGCTGCTGGGAAATTGACCTTCCACAGTATTTGCCACCGATTTGCTTTTAAGATTCGAAACATGTTTACCANATCAGGNTCCGTCGATTTTAACCCNTCCAGCGTGTTCAATGTAATTGGGAAAAAGACGATTANAGCTGTCATTANTACCTTNGAAAATATNCCGTAACCAAACCATANAATCAATAAAGGNGCAATAGCAAATACTGGAATGGATTGTGACCCAATGATAAAAGGNTANAATGCGTATTCTAGGACGCTAAACTGGAACATTAAGATCGCAATTGGAATTGCAATTNCAATTGCTAANGTAAATCCAATCAACATNTCCTGTAAAGTNACCANCGTGTGAGTGNCTAACAGCACGTGTTTTTTTATAAGTTCTGTAAGGATCANGGTTGGTGTAGGAAGAATATAGTGTGGAACTTGATANAATCGGACGCAAAGTTCCCAGAAGNCTAGTCCACTCAATAGTAGTNANAAGGGAAGTACTCTACGGTTCAATTTTGAATCCTCTTAATGNATTTGNTAAAATTAATTTTAGACAAAAAAAACGCTCCCCAAAGTTTTAGGGGAAACGCAATAGAAAATCGAGGATATTAATCATTTTCCCTACGCTGGTACAATCCAGATCAGGTTCAGAGGGTTTAATCTCAGCCCCATGGGGCACCCCTAACACCGAGTAATACTACAATAACTCTAGAAAAAAAACAAATCAAAAATCAATTCTATCTAAACATTCGGCTGCTTCAACCTCTAAAGTATCAAGCAATCGCTGTTTATAAGAAATAAATTCCATATTGGTTACAGATCTTGGCCTTTCCAGTTCAACATATATTTCATCCTTTACGGTTGCCGGACGATCAGAGAGCACGTAAACTCGGTCTGAGAATAACAGTGCTTCTTCAATATCATGAGTAATTAATAAAACGGTCTTTTCCCACTCCTGACAAATTTTAAGGAGCAATTGATACATGGAGGATCTCGTTATCGAATCCAATCTGCAAAACGGCTCATCCAAGAGGAGCATTTCCTTCTCCAATAGGAGTGTTCGAATTAGAGCAACTCGCTGTCGCATTCCACCTGAAAGTTGAGAAGGATAGCTCTTCTCGAATCCTTTCAAACCTATCCATTCTAGCAACTTGGCTGCCTTGACTTTTAGTTTAGCTTTTTGCTTGCCCTGTATTTCTGCGCTAACCACCACATTTTGGATTACCGTTCGCCATGGCAGAAGCAAATCATTCTGTTGCATGTAAGCAAAATTACCAGTTACACCATGAATTGGCGTGTCACCGAGTAAAATTGCTCCTGAATCGGGTTGAATTAGGCCAACAATTAAGTTGAAGATGGTTGACTTACCACAACCAGAAGGTCCAAGAATTGAAACAAACTCGCCTGATGATATTGATAGGTTGATACAATCGAGGACATCTATCTGCTCCTGATTCGAAGGAAAAGATTTCGTGATGTCTACGATTCGAAGCTGGCTCTTGCCGGAATCCATTCGCCTCCGTCAACACGTAGATTTGAACCCGTAATATGGTCTGCCGCTGACGAGCAAAAAAATGCTACAGATTTACCAATATCTTCTATGGTTGCTGCACATTTTAAAGGTAGGTTCTTCCATGCTTGCTGCAAAAAATCTTCCGAAAAAAAATTACGCTCGCCGGGTGTATCCGTCCAACCTGGTTCAATAACATTCACATTAATATTGTGTTCAGCCAGTTCTCCAGCAATAGTATAAGCCATATTGTTGATTGCTCCTTTAGCCATATTATAAGCAACTGCATCTGGAAAGGGACGCAATGCATGGATGGAACTGATTACTACAATTTTCCCACCTGTTCCTTGTTTAACCATTTGCTTAGCTAGCATGTGTGTAACATAAAAAACTCCCCACATACAGACATTCAGTGTTTTCGAAACTTCCTCAACTGTCGTTTCTAGAAATGGTCTACGAATGCTCATAGCAGCATTACTTACTAAAATGTCAATCTGTCCATAATAATCGAGAGCTTCATTGATCATTTCTTCTACAGCATTCACATCAGACACATCCGCTCCGATTACAATAGCGGACCTACCAAGTCCTCTGACAATCTCAGCTACTTCTTCAGCTTCATCACCATGACGATAATAATTAATTATTACGTCTGCTCCGCATTTAGCAAGCTCAATCGCACAACCCCGCCCTATGCCTCTAGATGATCCCGTAATCAAAGCAATTTTTTTCTCTAAATTTACCATGTTTTACTTTGAGCCCCCTGTGTTTCAAATTCCAACATGATATGTTTATCATACCATTCAAGCAAAGTCAATGGGTTGGAATTCCACAGATATTACTGGGATTCCAATATGATTATCATGGCTTGATTCCCGTTTTTTGCCCTGCATTATACGAATGTTAATATTTTTTGTTTCCGAACGTGCTTTGTCCTAAGCAAACATTTCGCCCCAAACTATTTTCAGTTGGCAAGACCTTGGACCTATGATAAAATCCTACAGAATCTGGGGTTTGAAGGAGAGCCAACTTGAATAGGAATATTGCTTGCTTTCTAGTGACATTTTCATTTCTTATTATTATCGGCTGTATTCCAAAGGGAAACCAGCAGGTTCCACAGATCAAGCTAACTATTCGAAACACACTGCCAATCGACCGAAAAAATGTTCCGGTTATCATCTCGATTGACCAATTTAAACAGGTCGCCCCAGACTTTTCTTTTAGGGCCTTTATGGTAATCGAAGAAAACACGGATCCACAGAATCCGCGTCAGAATGATGAACCAATTCACGCACAGGTGGATGATACTGATTATGATGGTGAAAGGGATCAACTAGTTTTTCTAATTGATCTTGCCCCAACTAAAGCGAAGACAGTTTTTATTCGTTATGTTTCGGAAACAGCTGAAAATCAAATGCCCCTCACATTCGGCTTCACCAAACAGACACGGGCTGGGATATTCCCGCATTTGAATGCTTTAGCCGCTATTGAGTCTGAACTCAGTGTCTATCTGTTGAAAGCAAATGGTGCCATCTCAGTATTTGCAAAAAAAACAGAAAAATTGGAATTAAACCGATTAGGTCAAGAAGAGGATAATAAACAGCCAAACACAATTGAACTCAAACGCACAGAAGATTTGATAGGTTATGGTGGGTTCGTACTGCGGATGCGGAATAACGATAAGCAATATATCCCTCACCCTAAAGATAGTAGTCCTTATCAACACATCCGCGTAATTATGGATGGTCCTGTACGGTCAACGATAGAACGCATCATTCCAAGTTGCACTGTTGGGGACAAGGAAATTGAGTTAACGGAGACGCTTTCAATTTACGGTAAAAGTCGGTTTGTGGAGCATCGCATTAAAATTCAAGGGAGTCTTGAAGGAATTCTAATTGAAACTGGAATCCCGAAATCAAAAGACAACCAAGTTGATGACAAAAAGGGATTAATCCAATCCTGGCAAGATGCCATCTTGGGTCAATCAGGTGAAGGCCAAATCGGTGTTGGTCTTGTCTATCCAATCCCTCCGATTTCAGTAGATACAGATTCTTCAAGAATATTGCTCAAACCCGATGAAAACGGTGAAGTGACATGGTACGTGGTAGGCGTTTGCGATAAAGGTGATTTAGGATTTAAAACAGAAGAGGATTTCAAGCAGTTTCTGGGACTGAAAGCAGTTGAACTTCACACTCCGCCAGTTATACAACTTTTTGGATCAGAGGAATAAACATATTTAAACAGCAGAAGAGGTTCTGAAAAATGCCACTTACGAACAGGGAAATGGAATTTTATAGTGAAAATGGTTATCTCCTAAAAAAGCGTCTTATTCCCGCTTCGATTACTAAACAAGTAGCTGAGGAAACTGATCAAATCCATGAGCGGATGCTTGAAAATATACCATCTGGTATCGGTATTTCTTGGGAAGAATATGACGATCCGGAAAAACCGAAGCGCATCAGACAATTGATGCATAGCGAACTTATCAGTGGTGAACTCAACCAAATCCTGAGATCAAACGAAGTTCTTGACATTATTGAAACATTAATGGGACCAAATATCTCACTCTATCACAGCAAACTTCTACCTAAGTCTGCCTACTATGGAACGATTACGCCATGGCACCAAGATTACTCGTACTGGAAAGGAGAAGATAACCAACCATTGATGATTAACTGCATGTTCTTTATTGATGCTGCAACGACTGAGAACGGTTGTATTCGGTTCGTTCCTGGTAGCCATAAAAAGGGATTACTTAATCATAATCGTGGCAACCATTCCTTTGGTCTCTACCTGCCTGGTCTTTTTGGGGAACGCGATGAAGCAGTACTAGTTGAGGTTGAGCCCGGAGATTGCATTTTTTTTGGTCCGTTGGTCATTCATGGATCGGATGCCAATAAATCCCCCCATCATCGACGTGCCAATACATTTGCTTACAATGTCACAAATAATGATCCTAGACAATGTCGGGAAGTGCTACGAGGTATGGTACTNATTGATGAATAGGAAAGANGCGTGTTTCCTCCTATTACAGAGGAATTGAGGAAACGATGTNTCATTGTGATAACGGGCGGNAACGATTAACTTACTTGATGACAATCATTTTTCGTGTTTGTTGAAAGTCTTGGGTTAGTATCGANTAAAAATAGATTCCGCTCGGGACCTTNTCNCCTAAACTATTCNTGCCATCCCAATACACTGCTTTACGTTGGTCGGTGTACTGGCCTGCCATTAACACTCCCAAGTTNAACTCGCGAATAAGAGNCCCATTGGAGCCATGGATTTGGATGGTTAAATCGGTGCGNTTAGACAGTTGAAAAGGAATCCATGTATCNGGGTTGAAGGGATTTGGNTAGTTAGGTAAAAGAGAATCTNGACAAAGGCNTTCAGAAATCAGAGNTGGTGCAANTAGGCTGTTTTTTTCATAAACCTCGCCAAAATGGNCGGCAACAAACGTAAAATCAAATATATTAACCATACCATCTCCGTTGATGTCTGGGTTAATTTCAAGNTCCAGTGGGATAGGTAACCCAAAATAACGAGCAACAAGACTAAGATCAAAAATATTNACAACTTTATCGTTNTTCACATCCCATGGACGGGCTGGGTTTTCAACTGAAACATTTGCCTTATATATTTCACATTCAATCTCATTTTGNCTTGAGTCAAGCAGAATGAGATTCTCCAATTGAACTTGGNATGATCCAACTTCAATGGCACGGAAAAGAACAGATAGCAGTATTCCACTTCCNTCAACACCGNCTTCACCNTGTTTCGTTGCGACAATGTTTTTGTAAAGACCGTTTTTCTGATCCAATTGAAAAAAAGGATCCTTAGCGACTTCTTTAGGTAGCCGTTTGATTCCTGAACCGCGCGGTAGGATTTCATTGAAACGTGTTGTTGTCACAAAACTGATACAGTTTGGGTTTGTCCATTTGAGATCAAATTGAAATCCANCCAAATTTCTCACNGATTCAATCCAAACTGAAACTAGAAATTCGTCGGTTAAATCTATGCGTCGGTTACGCGGAGCAACACGAACAATACATTTGGAGGGAGGGGAGTAAAGCGTACTGAACGATTTACGCTGGGACCAGCTGCTAGTCTGACCAAAAGTTCCTGACCGCGCACGCCACCAATAGGTTGTTGCTAATGGTAATACAAACTGATTGGAAAAATTGGAGNAAAAATTCTCACCAATTTGTGCCGTTAGCTGCTCGTTNGAAGACACCTTCGCATAAGGTTGATTGAAATCTGGATTGGTTGACACCTCTAACTCATAGTAGGCTGCTCCACGAATCGCTTCCCAGCTGAAATCTACCTCAGAAGTATTAATTAATGCTTTTTCTCTTGGTAGTAACAATTTTGGTTTTTCAATTGCAGATTGCCAGATAGAAATTGTTCCATCAATCGAACCCGCGGTAATCATGGACACTTTGTCAGGACTAAAAGCGATGGCGTGCCGTGAGTTGGAGTCAAATGATTGAATCTCCTGACGAGATGACAAATTCCACAATTTTATTGTTTCATCCGTCGGTGAACTAGCCAAACCTAATGCCAATGTACTGTTATTGTTGNTGTATGCCATAGACAAGACCGGNCGATCGTATGTTTTCAACGGATTATTAGGTTCAGATTGGTNTGTGNTCCATAGNAAGACGACTCCATCCCAATCAGCAGANATGATCTGTGAACCATCGAAGTTGAAAAGAACTTCCCAAACACGATTGTNGTGGCCAGTGAAAGTGCTAACNAGGGTTTTAGTCTCGACCTCCCAAANNTGGACGGTTTTNTCTTCGGATCCNGAGGCGATATGGGTNCCNCNGGGGCTAAACGCCACTGACCAGACGATACCTTGATGTTGATTGAAGGCNGCAAGTAAGTCTTTTGTTTTTAGNTCCCATAATCTCACGANCCCGTCNCTTGAACCAGAAACAAGGAAATTGTTTTTTTGATTAAAATCAATAGAGGTCAATCGACCAGATCTAAGTACGAACCGATCAAGTTCTGATCCTTGAGCGATATCCCAAATACGAATAGATTTGTCTTCTGAGGCTGAAATTAACCGATTGTTACCGTAAAACACCAAATCAATAATTTTTGACTGGTGACCGTTAAGTGTTACCACAGATATATTCTGGTCAACAGACCAAACTCGGATTTTTTGGTCGTCACCAGCAGAAGCGATTAATTTCCCATCGGGACTGTAGGCAAGAGCCAGTACTCGGTTAGTATGTCCGAAAAGTAACTGATGGGAAAATTGTGCGATGTTAGCTTTAATCAGGAAGGAAAAAAAGATGATACCTAAGAAAATTCCAACAGATTTCCTCACGGCCAAATCACCAAAATCTAGAGGCTAAACTATATCTGAAAAGCTTCACGAAGTAAGACTATACTTTTAGGTACTCCGATGTCAGCATCAGCTTTACCTTCAAACTCGAGCGAGATATACCCATTAAAACCTACGGCTCTTAGAATGTCGGCAATTCGCACATAATCAAGTTCAAGAGTGTACCATTCACCTCCACCATAGTAGGTTTTGGCGTGTACCAAAGCTGCTTGAGGGGAAATCTGTTCTAGCTTTTTNTAAGGATCATCAAGAAAATTGCCACAGTCCATGGTNACCATCAACCAGTTAGAATCGATTGCCGACACAATACGGTTCACCCCTTTTGGAGAGTTGGTCAATCCCCAGTGATTTTCAAGACCAAGGATTACCCCATTCTTTTCAGCAAAAGGCAGACATTTTTCAATCGATCCTATAATCCAATCAAATGCATCATCCTCTGTGTAACCNGGCAAGACAGGTTCATCTCCACCATGTNGCATTAATTCATCGAATGACTTGATCGTACCCCACCGTCCCGAATTAAGGCGAATGGCTGGAATTCCGAGATCATAAGCTAGCTCNATACAGTGAATGGTGTGATCTATATTTTTATTCCGTTCNNCTGTGTCAGGGGATACAAAGCCTTGATGTATGGATAAAGCATAAAGATCAAGTCCTTGNATAAAAGCATNACGCTTTAAATTTTGCAGGTAGGGTTTTTCTTCGGATGACATCTGGCGATGCAAGATTTCGACACCATCAAGANCNAGTTCTGCGGCTTTGTTGATTACTGTTTCAATTGNTACCTGCTNAGGCGTAAAATGCCAGTATGAATATGTAGAAACTCCCAATTTCATTGATCAGTTTCCTCTTTAGTTATTCTATCTAAACGATTTGATTTTACCAACTTTGGCTTTTGGTTTACTCAAGAAAATTCTGAATGTAACGAACATCGATTCGAGCCAAATCAATCACGCTGTCAACAGGCTCACCTCCGTATTCACTGTGGAAACAGATCGGTCCCTTGAAACAAATGCCTTTCAAGGTACGAACTGTCATTTCCCAATCAACGAAACCTGTTCCCATCCGGACGACTTGCCCACCACCGTCGCCGGGACGACGCATCAAATCCTTAAACGCTACCACAGCTAGGTAATCCTTGACAATATCGATTGCCATATCGATAGGCTCGCCAACGATGGAGAGATGTCCAGGATCGGCAAATACACCGACGTACTCCGGATTAAAACCTTTAACGAGATTCATTACTGCACAGGCATTTAGTCCCATTGTCGAACCAGAATGGTTGTGAACNCATGTTCGTACCTGATGTGCTTCTGATAATCTCTCAAAGGCTTCAAGTTTTTTTCGGCATTGATCAACCTTAGTCCAATAACCGCCATCGTCTAAATTCCANTGCCAATATCCGAGTTTTATATTTTCAACCCCTGCTTCTTCACAAGCTGCATAAACCCGTTTTGTTCCGGCATGGTTGGGGTCAAGGAAATCTCCAGGTGTAGTAACAAGGGGAATTGACAAACCATGACTAGCAAATTGCTTGGCTGCCTCTGGCAATGCTATATCAGCATTTTCCGGATTTACGGGGTAGCCTGATCGAACACACAGATCTGCCCCATCAATTCCAACCGACTTGATAGCGCCAATAATCTGCGGAATATTTAGCCCTTCCAGATGTTTAGTAAACATAATTTTTTGCATCATAGTTTCTACCATCGTTCAAGAGTAATAAATCTTAAGTATCCTTCACAATCGTTAGTCAATTTAATATTTATCTGATCCTTCTAGTAGAAGCGGCTCAATCCATATGTTACGATATTTAAGCAGATCTCCGTGATCTTGTAGTAATAATGGTCCTGACTCCCATACATTCTGATTTGTAGCACCTCCTGTTACTCCCGGCAACTGAATATTATTGTGGATAACAATTCCATTCTGAAGTATGGTCAATCGTACNGGATCGACAACTTGGTTATCCTCATTGCAACGTGGAGCACGAAAAAAAACATCATATGTCTGCCATCCCAGTGGGGGTTTACATGCATTGACTAATGGTGCAAATTGATCATAGATTGCTCCACAATCCCCTTTGCCTGGAACCTCGATGCCATACGAGTCGAGGACTTGAACTTCGTACCGACCTTGCAGAAAGACTCCGCTATTACCTTTAGCCTGTCCAGTAGCTTCCGGCATATCGGGTATCATAAACTCCAAATGGAGTCTAAAATCAGTGAACAATTCTTTGGTCATAATATCACCACTAGCAACAGTCATAACTCCATCAGCAACTAGCCACGTAGCGGGGGCACCGCCCCGTTGCGTCCAGTTGCTCAAATCCTTATTGTTGAAAACGATTGACGCTGAGGTTGGAGGGGCTGAAGTCATTTATGAAATTCCTTTCGTATCAAAGCTAAAATTTGCAAAATTTGGAAATGAATTATTTAGTAATCTTACTAACAGGAGAGTTTATCTCAACCCTGTTTTTTTCTGATCGAGGTTATAGTATCAGAAATGTAAACACAAACTACTTTCATTGCCCGAAACGAAGCAACCTGCTGATCTCGGTATCATTAGGATAAAGCCTACCTTTCATTTGCTAATTGTTTAACATGCTCAAGAACAATAGGTTGAGGACATAATTTTACGAATAACCACACGCCCGGTGCGGATATAAGAAATAAGGCAATTAAAAGATCATCTAGTTTGCCAACAATAGGAAGGAAATCAAAATCCAAAGGAAATACAAAATAAACAATGGCAAACATTACTGCAATCAACTCTGCTATGACTAGAATTGCTTTTCGATGGATTGGCACACGTGAATCAACGAACAAACGCACAGCCAACTTAACAAACTGTGGCAAGTGAAGCAAAAACCGGACAAAGCGAAAT
>PBXZ01000094.1:0-20573 GCA_002729415.1 Candidatus Poribacteria bacterium
TCCCGCCCGGGTCGAGCATTTCGAGACAAAACCGACCTACATCGCCAGAAACAGCATCAATTGCAAACTTTATGGGGGCGTTACCGAGTTCTTNCCGTATTTCTTCTTTTAGAAATTCCGCGGANCCTGAAAAGNCATNATGTACATACACAGTACCGATATCATATGTCTCTATCAGTTCACTCGCCGTTTCCTTTCGACGNACAAGATTTACCGTTTGAAAGTCAAAAATTTTACCCAACTGAATCATTACTCTACCAACCACAGACCCGGCTGCTGTCTGTAAGAGCACATCGCCAGGGCCGAGCNTCATTTCTCTAACCATCGCCAAGGGTGTGAGCACGTTCACAAATATCTGCGCCGCAACATCGTCTTCAATGTCATCTGGAACTGGAATCAAAGCTTCGGAAGGAAGAACTGCGTAATCACGCCATATTCCCNNCCAAGTTTTCCAGTTACCGAAGATATGCGTAGCGCTCACATGGACACGCTGCCCCGGCGAAAATNGTTTTCGCAAATCAGCACCCACTTTTTCAACTACGCCAAGCCCCTCGAAGCCACCAATTGCTGGCAGCTCAATGCCATTGACTAATCCGCTTGCACAGCCTAGATCGCACGGGTGGACCATCGAACACTTGATTCTGACTAGCACCTCACCTGAGCCTACCTGCTGTGGAATAGATACAGTGGATAACTCGAAAACATCTTCTGGATTACTTTCGCTAAACTGCGAATACGTAATCTCACGTCCAGTTGCCATAGTTCAACCGTTTATTGATATTGATATTGATAAAGTGATCGAATGAAATAGAACGATATGGAATTTTCAATACTGCCTATAAATCTCAGNTACATGATACAACGTAAACGAATCGTGTAAGAATCTGCGATATAAAGAAGCTAGGGGGAAACCAATGAATCGGGTCGGAGGTNTCGCTCATTCTGTCATCCCAGAAGTAGAGATTGTTGTTATCGGTGGCGGTGTTGTCGGCACCTGTCTTGCTGCCTTTCTTGCAGAAGGAGGCNCCGAGGTNGCATGCGTTGATGACGGTCACCATTCCGGTAGTACTGCAAATGCAGGTAGTTTGCACGTACAGATGCAAAGCCGGAATATCAGACTCTCTCCACATTTGATACCTGATCTGGAACAAGCGCTACCAATGTACCCGAGAGCAGTAGAGGCATGGAAAGAACTCGCTGTTCACCTGGATACGGACATTGAGCTCAAGGTTGAAGGCGGCCTGATGATTGCAGAAAACACCGAGCAGTTAGAATTTCTCAGTCAAAAATGTGCTCGCGAACGACAATTGGGTCTCAATGTTGAGATGTTGAACCGCGCTCAAATCGAACGAATCGCGCCCTACCTTGCGACGTCAGTCGTTGGGGCTGAGTTCTGTGCAAACGAAGGGAAAGTCAATCCCCTGCTGGCTAATTCAGCGATCAAAAAATTGGCTCGAAATTCCGGCGTTCGATTTTTCCGAAATTTGAGGATCGACAATATCGAGATCCGCGGTAACGATGTTCGCCTCCACACCCAGGAGGGCAGTATCGGTGCGTCTCGAATAGCCATTGCTGCGGGTTCGGGAGCTGGACGCCTGGCGGAACATCTTGGTATTCACATTCCAACACTCGCTGAACCACTGCACATGAACGTAACAGAACCAACAACCAGTATGATCCCCCATCTCGTCCAACATGCCGAACACTCCATAACAATGAAGCAGTTAGCAGTTGGGAACATTATCATCGGCGGTGGCTGGCCAGCCGAGTTTTCTGGGCCCAACGATCATCCGACAGTAAGAATGAAAAGTCTGATCGGTAATTTACTCCTCGCTAGGAACATTGTGCCGGCAATCAATAGCCTTCGCCTAATACGGACTTGGGCGGGTGTAAATTCAATTACTGATGGTCGATCCGTTCTGGGCCCCGCGGAAGGTCTGGGGCAGGTCTTTTTTGCTCTACCGGGTGATGCCGGTTACACCCTTGGCCCGCTCTGTGCCCGTCTGGTCGCGGATACTATGCAAAATCGAGTACCGGAGTTATCGATTGAAGAGTTCTCGCCCATGCGATTTACAAAAGATTACGAGAGGATGAATAAGGAAGCACTCTGAACGTTCTCTATGTTTCCGATTGTTTGAACCAATACGGTGTACTATCTAGTTGACAAATTCCCGGACAGTAGGAGGACGGTGATGAATAGAGAGAGTATAGATTGGCGCGGTCCGATGGTGGCGGTGATCACTCCCTTTGACCGAGACGGAAACATTGATGAAGCGAATTTCTCCAGTAACGTCCGGAGAATGTTTGATAACCGAGCAACGGGTATCGTCGTTGGCGGCTGCACAGGAGAATTCTGGGCACTTTCGCATGATGAACGGNGCCATCTGTTCCAGNTGGGTGTTAAGTCCGCGGAAGGCCGCGGTACGGTTATTGTCGGCACCGGTGCAGTCACGGTTGAGGAAACAATTCAGCTTACATCAGAGGCCGAACGAACAGGGTGTAACGGGGCTCTTATTCTTCCTCCCTATTTTGTACAACTGACCGAAGACCAANTATTTCATCATTACGAAAATATTTCTGCTGCTGTTAATATCCCGATCATGCTGTATAACATTCCGGGTAACGCAGTGAACGCTATTACTCCTGCACTTGCAGCGCGATTAGCAGATCTGGATCGAGTGGTTGCTATTAAAGAGAGTTCTGGAGACTGGAATAACTTCTACGCAACACTNGTCATGGTGAAGGACAATATCCGAGTGTTCTGTGGCCCATCTTCACTATACGGCGCTCCAGCAGTATCCTTAGGTGCAGACGGAACAATCGACTGTTTCCCCAACATATGGGCGCCAGGGGGAATGGATCTCTATTACTCAACTCTNGANGGGCGTACTGCCGAGTCCCAGAATCTGCAGGCCACTGGACNGAAACTAACCGAACTATTTACCAGTGGAGGGCGNTCCCTCTACCCAGCAACGAAAGCGGCCATGGATCTGCTGGGATATTTCGGAGGAAACCCACGCTCTCCGCTCATGCCACTTAAGGGCCAAGTACTAAAGGAGCTACAAAATGGCCTCGTGACACTAGGAATACTGAATGAAGAACAAAAACCCATGCCGAAATAAATTAATTGGAGAAACATCGTGAATGATACGACCCAACAAACAGCNGGGGTGCATTCAGCACCTACACTTGAGCCAAAGTCGTACCAAGTAAATTTTGGTGAATTCATCGGTATTGGCGAAAATGGCAATCTTTGGGTTGAAGACTGTGATGTAAAAGAACTGGCCGAACAATTTGGATCACCGTTATTTATTGTCAGCGAGTCACAGTTTCGCTATTGCTATCGTCAGTTTCGAGATGCTTTTAAGAGCCGTTACCCGGCTGAAGTACAAATTCTATTTGCAAACAAATCGAATAACAGCCTCGCCCTTCGTCATATCATGAATCAAGAAGGTGCAGGGGGTGACTGCTTCGGTGTGAACGAGATGTATATTGCGCTTCTTGCAGGAACGAACCCCAAGACACTAGCCCTGAACGGTTCTAACAAACAAACCGAAGAACTTGAAATGGCTATAGCGAATGGACTTTGCATCAACATTGATGCAATGGACGAGCTTGATCGTATTGATAAGATCTGTAAACGCTTAGGTCGAGATGCTGATATTGGCATCCGGCTTGCTCTTGATCTTGACCCGTTGGCCGATAAAACTGGGGTTGCCATGCATGGACCAGGAACACTAAAGGAACAAAGCGATAGCACTAAATGGGGNATGACGANAGAACAAACAGTCGATATTGTAAATCGAGCGCTTNAGATGCCNCACATNCANCTTAAGGAAACGCACTTTCACCTCAGTCGTATGACAAANGAGGTTGAACCTTTTGCAGTAATGGCGCGAGAGATGATCACTTGGTCTGGCTACATCAAGGAGCACACAGAATGGGTGCCACCCTGTATTGATATTGGCGGCGGCTGGACCTTTGGAAAGTCGTACGGAACAGGCCCCAATAGCCAGATTGACGACAGTTCTGCTCCAAGTGTTGACGATTATGCTGAAAATATATGTCATGCAATTGAGGATGAAGCAAAAAAACTTGGGCTTCCAATTCCAAAGCTGCGTATTGAACCAGGTCGTATCCTTTCTGGCCCAATTGGCGTTGCAGTCGGTACAGTTGGTGCCGTGAAGCAAAATAGTATTAAGAAGTGGGTAAACCTTGACCTTTCTACAAATCACTTATCATGGGCGGCAATCCTTGACTGGTATTACCACGCCGTCGCGGTCGAAGACACTGGTCGAGAGCCAACGGAGGTAGTTGATCTAGTTGGACCACTGTGTAATTCCGACGAGCTGGGTAAGCACCGGAAAATGCCGCCGTTAACCCGTGGGGATTACGTAGCATTTTTGGATGCCGGCGGATACGTGGAATCGCAAGCGGCGCGGTACAACGCACAATGTCTTCCAGCAACGATATTAATCTGTGGGGATACCGCGGAGATTACAACAGAGCGGGAACAACTCCGGGATGTTTCCGGGCGCTTTAGAGTACCTCCACGACTACTGGAGGCCTCGTTCGCCTAGATCATCTAGTGGATACAATAAACGTTGTTGTCTATCGGATTTTTCTGATTAACCCCTCGTAGTGGCCGTATTTATCTTCTAATTATGCTAAACCGATGACGATAGAATCGCTTCTCAAACCAGACGATCGCGTCATTATGATATCGGGGGCCTCGAGAGGTATTGGAGCGGCAATCGCTAAACATCTTGTTGCCGAGGGCTACCAATTGTCGCTCGGAGTTCGATCCCCTGAGAAAGTCACCGAATTACTCGATAAAAAATATCAAGAAAGATTTACCGTCTCACGCTTCGAGGCAACGGATCCCGAAACTTCAATTCTATGGATAGAAGAAACAAATCGAGCTTTTGGACGGATAGATGGCCTGGTAAACAATGCGGGTATTCTTCGCGAAGTCAATTTTGAGACTGGCGACGAAAAAGATCTCGATGAAATGTGGGCTGTTAATGTCAAGGCCCCATTTCGTCTCATCAAGCTTTGCCTGCCATATCTACGAAAATCGGGTAACGGACGCATTGTCAATATTGCATCTACAGATGGGAAAAGATATCGAGAATCGGTATCAGTTGGCTACACCATGGTAAAACACGCGCTGATGGCGGTGAGTCATGCAGCGCGATTCGCTGGATGGGAAGACGGTGTGCGAGTTACTGCCCTTTGCCCTGGTGCTGTCAATACCGATCTGATCGGAAACATTCCAGGCGTTACGCCGGTTAGCGAACGACTGCCTCCTGAAGTTGTAGCCTCAATGGTCTCGATGCTCTTGAGTCTGCCGAATACAGCTTCGGTGTCAGAAATGCCTATCAATACCCGACTGGAGTCTTCGCTGTAACAAACGCGATCAGCTTGAGGCACCAAATCTCGTGGGCTAAGTTACGCAAGACCTGCATCAATCGGGAAAATCTGCCCCGTAATTCCAGAAGAGTCATCGCTAGCAAGAAAAAGAGCAGTTTTCGCCACTTCGTCTTCTATTGCCATACGTCCAAGCGCAGTTTCAGATTCGAACTGCCGCAGCGCCGCTTCCACTGGTAGCCCCCCCTGCTCAGCGCGGGTAGCGATCCGAGTCATCAGAGCGTCCGTAGCGATTGGTCCAGGACCAAGAGCATTTACGCGAATATTGTACGCCCCGAGATCCTGAGCAGACGCTCGAACAATACCCAGTACTGCATGCTTAGTCGACGTATAAAGGGTCATCCCGGAATGACCACGCCTGGAGTTGAGCGACCCCATTAGGATCATCGATCCGCCCGTATTCTTCATCAACGGTACTGCGTGCTTCATGGTGATAACCACACCACGAACGTTCACAGCAAATACGCCATCCCACTCCGATATATCCACCGCCTCTACTTTACGCCAAGGCGGCACTAGNCCAGCATTCGCGACTACGATATCAAGCCGGCCAAAATGGTGTCTAATTTTCTCAACGGCTTTCGACAGATCAGCCTCCANGGACACGTTGCCTTGGTGGAATANCCAGTTCTCTGGAAGGCTGTCGCTACCCGCAACTGTATCGAAACCGAGGCCCTTAGCCCCGGATGCATCAAGGAAAGCTAATATGCGCTTTCCCAAACCATGAGAGGAACCGGTGACAAGNGCAATCTTGTTCTCCAATATCATACTCATGGCCTAAATATACACGCACTCCTTAAAGATCTATCTCTCAATTCCCCGGGGGTCTCAATTTCGNTTCAATACGTTTACTGCATTGCCGACTTGAGTGAACTGCACAAATGNGAATCTCCCATTTAGTCAACATTCTACGCACATTCTTTGACGTGATATGATGTCTCAACAGTAGAATTGGGTCCTCACCGAGAACTCGAAGCTAGTATTCTTTATACCATACGCTGAACCACATAAGTTTCCTCGGCTATCAGTGCTATTCAAATTTAACAAAATATTGATGGCTGCTTGTACAACTTAACAATAATAGATACCGATAGGCGCAAAGCATGAGATTAGCCATCGATATCGGTGGGACATTCACAGACGCCGTTGCGATCACTGATGATGGTCGTGTCTTCACAGCAAAGTCCTCCACAACACCCAGCAATTTGGCAGATGGTGTAATCAATGCCATCCGCGCTCTAGACATTACGCTAGAACACGTAACATCGTTTATTCACGGGACCACTGCCGGCCTCAACGCCCTGCTCGAACGTCGAGGAGCTAACGTAGCGCTGTTAACGACCAAAGGTTTCCGTGACGTCTATGCGATAGGGCGCGCGAACCGCCCAGAATTGCACAACGCCCGCTATAAGCGGCCCATGCCCCTCGTGCAACGACCCGATATTTATGAAGTCAATGAACGAAAAGCAGCAGACGGCTCTGTTCTCCAGCCCATTCGAATTGAGGAGCTCGTATCGCTTTGTAAAAATTCTTTGGCAAATAGCTATGAAGCCATTGCCGTTTGTTTGCTCCACTCGTACATAGACCCCACCCACGAACGGGAAGTCCGCAACATACTGACTGAAGAACTCGATGGAGTTCCGATTGTTCTATCGAGCGACGTTGCACCAGAATGGCGAGAATATGAACGCACATCAACAACCGTCGTATCTGCATACGTTGCTCCTATCATCGGAGAATACCTGTTAGAACTTGAACAACGTTTGAAGACAGAAGGTATCCGATCGCCGGTTTTGGTGATGCAATCGAATGGTGGCGTGGTGACCGCTGACGTTGCAAAGCGGCTTCCTGTCCAAACACTTCTATCAGGACCTGTTGGGGGCACCACTGCTGGTGTAGCAATCAATCATAGTCTGGAGAGTGCCAATCGGGACGGCTTGATCTGTATCGACATGGGCGGTACCTCGTTCGATGTAAGCATGGTGGTGAATGAAGAAGCCCAAGTCGAACTTGAATCGTCAATCGATGGACACGATCTTCTTTTTCCATCAGTCGGGATACACACCGTCGGCGCGGGAGGAGGCAGCGTCGCTGAGGTAGTAGCAGGTGGGTTACGAGTCGGACCACGTTCTGCCGGAGCAGTTCCTGGCCCTGCATGTTATGGACGTGGCGGAACTGAGCCCACCGTGACCGACGCCAACCTGCTTCTAGGACGTCTCTCGATAAACGCCCGTCTTTGCGGCGACCTTGAATTAGATTCAGGTAAAGCGAAGCAAGCCGTAACTGCTGTTGGTCAGAAAATACATATGGAAACCACAGCTCTTTCGGAAGGCATCGTTAAGATTGCTGATGGTAATATGGCCAATGCGATTCGTGAACTTACAGTATTTAGAGGCCTCGATCCGCGTGATTATGCTTTGATGGCGTTTGGGGGTGCAGGACCTCTGCACGCTGTAGCGCTTGCAGAAGAACTCGAGATTTCGACTGTAGTTGTTCCAGCCCACGCCGGCGTCCTTTCTGCGTGGGGCATGCTCCAAGCCGATTATCGAGTAGACCTCTCAGCTTCACACTCCGGCCTTCTCGGTTCTTTAGACCCGATTCTATTGCACTCGCTATCAGAAAAGTTAAGCAATGACGCCAAAACAACACTATCAATAGAAAAAACGGGTGTTTCCAGTCACGAAGTCAGTTTGGCCGCAGATCTTCGTTACCTTGGACAAGAATATACGCTGACTATTTCTATCGCTAACTTCGAAGAAGGCTGGCAGGAGGCGTTAAAGAAGAACTTCGACGACGTGTATTTGATTCGATTTGGGCACTGTAACGAAGAAGAAACAGTCGAAATGGTAAATTTGCGGGTTACACTGCTGGGCTATATTCAACGTATGGATCACGAATCGGCCAAGGCAACACAGAATTCCTCACCAATCTCGCGCGAGCAATCGTGGTCCGGTAACGATTGGGTTGACACACCAGTGTACCGACGGGATTCACTCTCTTCCGATGCCCCGATAGATGGTCCGTCGATGGTTTTAGAACCAGATGCGACCACATATATTCCTCATGGCTGGCAATTGCGACTGCACGAGCGAGGGCACTTGCTCATTACAAAATCTGAGAATAGTGAGCGATGAATGATTCTGGCCGATTTGACTTAGCTACAGATGAACTGACTGTAGTAGATCCCATCACTATCGAAGTAATTCGAAATAGTTTCTCGTCTATCGCGGCACAGATGAACCAGAACTTAGCTCGATCTGCATATACTCCGATCATCTATGAGATGAAGGATTGCTCGGTAGCAATTTTTGATCGCCATATTCAATTAGTTGGGCAGTCATCAGGGCTCCCGGTTTTTCTTGGAACACTTGGCCCAGCAGTAGAAGCTGTTGTGAGAGTATTTAATACCGACGATATGAGCCCAGGTGATGTTTATCTCTTAAACGATAGTTACATTGTTGGTAGTCACTTGAACGACGTATCCGTATTGTCGCCCATATTTCTTGAAGACGAACTTATTGGGTTCGGAGCGACGAAGGCGCATTGGATGGACGTCGGTGCCATGAATCCAAGTGCAGCAACAAATTCAACAGAGATTTACCAAGAAGGGTATCGACTCGGCCCTACCCGCGTATTTCAAGCTGGTACACCCGATCGAAACATCGTGGACTTCTTAACACGAAATTCCCGCCTGCCAAAAGCGATCTGGGGTGATCTGCAGGCGCAGATTGCAGCATGCCGTACTGGCGAACGTGAAATGCAAAAATTGTATCGCCGTTTTGGTATCGAGACGATCGATTCCGCAAGTAACGAGGTTTTTATGCAGAGCGAAGTTGCCGAACGAACTGCCGTCTCCCGCCTACCTGATGGACAATGGACCGCTCGAGGCGCTCTTGACTCCTGGGGTCCGGGTGGAGAACCGGTGCCCGTTGTGACAACAGTAACCATCGCCGGTGACGAGATGCACGTTGATCTTACCGGCTCTAGCGAACAGACGCCAGGCTGCTTGAACTGCGGCCTGCAGCAAACCATCGCCGGCGTACGCCTCGCATATAAGTTCGTAATTGAACCAATGCAACCGGTCACTGCTGGATCGTTTCGAAATTTAAAGATTACTGTCCCGGAACGATCCGTGTTTGACGCGCGTGAGCCAGCTGCCTGCCAGCACTACTATCCCCATATTGGACTAATGATTGATCTATTTCTGAACGCTCTTTCCAATGCTGCGCCTGAAGCTGTTATTGCCGGCCAACCAGGCGATGCCATGAATATTATGTTTACGGGCCAACATCCAACATCTAAAGAACTTTTCGTGTCTGGCGAAGCAACAGGCGTTGGGTGGGGCGCATTTGATGGTGGAGATGGAGCGAATGGGATGATTACTTACGGTGGAGGCGATCTGAAAAATTTTCCTGTTGAAGTCATGGAATACCGTTTTCCACTAAGAATCCACGAGTACGGATTACGCCCTGATTCCGGTGGCACTGGGCGTTGGCGAGGCGGACTCGGCCTCATTAGACGTTACGAGACATTGACGGACACGAGACTCTCTACTTGGTTTGAACGCACACAAACGCCCGGGCGTGGCCTTTTCAACGGCGGTGATGGAAAACCAGCGGAGGTCACCGTGAATGATGGTAAAGACTCCTGGACTGCCCTCAAATGTGGCAACGTACTCATACCCAAAGGTACCATGATCACAGTCGCTACCGGTGGTGGTGGTGGGTTCGGGCCATCCAATGAACGATCAGCCCAAGCCATTGAAGAAGATTTAGCGCAGGGTTATACCAGTTGACACGCTACTCGTCGCTACTATTACCCAATTCGAATCACTAACAAAGGCAATGCCACATTTTCTATCAATTCCATTCTAGCAAGTATGCTTCAAGCCGAATTTTTCAGTTTTTGAAAACACTCTTTTCCCTAAGCAGGTAACTCAAAAGGTACACGATCATGACTGGTCCGAAAATTCTTGTACTAAATCCCAGTGGAACTGACATCTACGACGAAGTAACACGTGAAGTAGCAATACCCGCGGTCGCATCAGACACCGAAGTGGTCATTCGAAACCTCGAGGGCCATGTTCCACGAACCGCCTTCCTTCCTGCGCCATCAGTGCTCCTAAATGCCCTACTCACAGCTGTCGTTGAAGCAGAAAAGGATGGATTCGACGCAGTAGTAATCGCTTGCTGCGATGACCCGGGGCTGCTGGATGCAAAGGAATTGGTTTCGATTCCGGTAACTGGGCCGATGGAAGCTGCCGTGCACACTGCTGCGCCCTTAGGTCGGTTAGCAGTTATTGCGCCAAGAATTGAATCCGGTGAAAACGAGAATCTCCCTGCTAATTCCAACTGGGTCCGCCGACGAATTCATCAGTATGGTATGGATCACAACTTTGCCGGAGTGAGACACGCCCCTTGCCCGCATCCATCACAAAGTGAGACAGAGCGACTGCTTGATCAAGATATAAACCAGCTCTGCGATTTAGTGCGTGGCGGAATGGCTAATGCCCTGAAAGATACTGGCATAAAACAGTCACAACTTGCCTGCGAAGAAGATGACGCCGACGTATTGTTTTTTGCGTGTACGATCTGGAGCGGCCTCCTGGACCCTGTGCAAGAAAATGTCCCGGCCCGAGTTCTCGATCCTGTAGCCACACCGGTCCGATTTGCCGAGATGCTCGCTAGAAATTGCATTAATCCCTGACACGCTACCGGACTTGATGCCTTTTGTAACTCATATTTGACAAAAGATGGAAATCCTTTGAATAATGCAGATAAATCAGTAGAAGAAGGGGAAATTTTTCTGACCGCTTTCGATATTGATATCTGCTGACTTTACTGAATCCATAACTAACTAATGATGCATTAGGGGGAAATCATGCGATCTAAATTGTCGACAATGTTCATTGCGCTCGTGGCAATAGTGGCATTTCAAACGCCAGCACAAGCGCGTGATCTAGTAGTTGGAATCGGCGGCGACATTGAAACGTTTGATGTCTGCTGCGCAAACTTTATCCAGTCACATCACGCACTGTATGCCGTGTACGAACCGCCCGTAATTTACCCAACGATCGAAGTCGCGGGCGGAGCCTTAGTAGGAGATCCCGCGGGTGTAGTCGGAACGATTTTCGAGTCGTGGGAATCATCCGATGATGGACTAGCGTATACGATCAAAATCCGTAAGGGATTGACACTGCAAAACGGAACTCCAATTAACGCGGAGCTGGTTCGTTACACCATAGACAGAAATCTGAACACACCGGGCGGAGGGGCATGGTTGCTTAAGAACATNGCGTTTGTCACAAAACCNCCNGAAGTCATTGATGACTATACGATTCGNTTGGTGGGTGATNCAGCGAGCCCNATGATCATGAGNCAGTTCTANATGACCAGNTCTGCGATGCTTGATCCGGCTATTGTTCAAGAGCATGCCACTGATGACGATCCGTGGGCTANCNCATGGATGCANCGAAACGTGTCGGGNGGCAGTGGTCCTTACAAAATTGTCAGCCACATACCAGATCAAGAAATAGTTTTTGAGGCTTGGGCTGGATACCATGCGGGCAAAGCGCCGATCGACCGAATGGTATGGAAAATCATTCCGTCTCCCGCCCAACGGGCATTGCTGCTCCGCAACGGTGATATCGACATTGCTGAAGGATTAGGCGAAGAAGAAATGAAGTCGCTAGCCGGAGCGGATGGCGTCCAAATCGTCAAAGCTCCGTCTGGAAACCAAGTCTATTATGGAATGAACAACTCTATTGCACCTTTTGATAATGTTCTTGTGCGTCGAGCGGTATCCTATGCAATCAACTACGATGACATACTGCAGAATGTGTACAACGGAGATGCGGGTCGACTTTGGGGCCCACTTTCTGAGACCTCAGGTATGTCACTTGGCGAAAGTGCGGGATATAAGCANGATGTAAACAAAGCGAAAGAGCTTTTAGCTTCCAGTGGCTATGATGGCGAGACAGTCACGATCTCAATAGACTCATCCAAAGCTGATCGCGAATTGATCGCGGTAAGGGTTCAGGCAGCTCTGCGCGCTATCGGTATGGATGCTGAAATCGAGCGCGTGACTCCGGCTGTTTATTCTGAAAGAAAGGTGGCTAAACAGCTGCAATCGACCGTAGATNCAATGCTGGCATGGATTGATGATCCTAACTACTCTCTCTCGCTGGTACTTCAGTGTGGTGTTTATGGAAACTACATGGACTACTGCAATGAGGAAGTTGACCAGATCATTAAAGATGGCTGGGGAGAGTCNGACGCGNNCAAACGTAGAGCGATGTTCAACCGCGCTCAAGAGTTGATCATTGCAGANGCGCCGTGGGCTTTCCTGGCACAACCCGACTTTAAGTTGGCAATGAGCTCAGATCTTGGCGGATATGTACACTACGCCAATGAGATACCCAGGTATCACAATTATTATTGGAAGTAGAGGATAATTCCTCAGTAGTATTTGCATTGTAATAATTAGCGGGCATCATCTTCTGGTGGTGCCCGCTAAGTTTTTAGCCGAAGAATTTNATGCGAATCTTGGCATACATAGGTCAGCGGCTAGTCCTTTTGATTGTCGCACTGTTAGGTGTCTCGATCATCACCTTTGTGGTAACACGAGTCCTGCCAGGCAACCCTGCCTATTTNATTGTTGGTGTTCAGGCAGATTACTCCACTGTCGCAGCAGTTATCGAAAGACTTGGGCTCGATCGACCGATCCCTGAACAATATTTTTTNTACATGAAGCAACTGTTCGTTGGAGATTTAGGTTCCAGCTGGCGGACGGGTAACCCGGTAACNTTTGATCTAGCCTCACGATGGCCGGCGACCATAGAATTAGCAACGATAGCGATGTTGCTGGCGATCTCTTGGGCTATCCCACTCGGTTTAATTTCTGCTCTTCGACGGCGCTCTCTTACAGATCGATTAGCAAAAATTCTTTCTGGCCTCGGTGTATCGATACCTGAATTTTGGCTTGCTACTCTTCTCATCCTAGTCTTTTTTGCAATCTTCCATATCGCGCCAGCGCCTATGGGTCGCATAAATCGAGTGTCTCCGCCAGATCTCATCACTGGTATGTACTTAATCGATTCTCTACTTACTGGAAATATTGCGGCATTTAGTGCAGCTGGCAAACAGATCATTCTACCCGCTGCTACCTTGGCGTTTGTCATTGGAGCTCCGCTACTTAGAGTGACACGCGCGTTCATGAGTGAAGTTCTTGAGTCTCAATATATTCGTTCTGCTAGGGCTATGGGGATACCCAAACGGGCATTAATTTTTCGGCACGCATTGCCCAACGTACTACTTCCGGTCACAACGATGATTGCCGTTCTGTACGGGTACTTGCTGGGTGGAACTGTCCTTGTCGAGTACGTATTTGCATGGCCAGGCATGGGCAAGTATGCGATCGACTCAATCAATTCATCTGATTATGCGCCGGTGATGGCCGTTGTTTTGCTAAGCGCTCTTAGCTACCTCATCGTGTATCTCCTGACTGATTTGCTACATTTTTTTATTGATCCCAGGACTCGATAATTGTGTTTCAAGATCAGATAAGTTCAGAGTTTTCTGAGAATATTGTTATTAAACTGCGATTTTGGCTTCGCCAAATCCTGCAGACCCCATGTTATCTAGCATTATCTTTAATTTTCTTGATCGCCTTGATTGGACCATGGTTTGTAGGTGACCCACTCGCCCTCAGTGCTGGACCACGCCTCACCGGGCCCACTCCAACCTCGCCATTTGGTACTGATCAATATGGTATGGATATACTGTCAAGGATAGTCAACGGCGCTCGAATTGATCTTTTTGCCGCATTATCAGCAGCATCGCTGGCAGCTGCAGTTGGTATGCCGCTTGGGGCATTCGCCGCTTATCGAGGTGGTGTCTGGGACCAAGTTATGCTGCGCACCTCTGAATCCTTCCAAGCATTTCCAGTTCTGATTCTCGCCATGGGAGCAATAGCAGCCCTTGGCTCTAGCATGCTCAATATGATCTTGGTGATAGCGCTTGTGAATGTGCCAGTCTATATAAGATTGACTCGCAGTGCGGTCATGCCATTAAGAGAGAAAGACTTTGTTCTTGCTGCCCGATGCGCCGGACTAACAGATTGGAAGATATTAAGGCGACATATTTTGCCAAATGTCGCCCCCGTAGTACTCGCACAGTTTTCAGTCAATTGCGCCTGGGCGATTCAAATTCTAGCCGCACTTAGTTTTGTAGGTCTTGGCGTCAAGCTGCCGACTCCCGAGTGGGGTGCAATGGTGCGTGGTGGCTCTGACTATATCCTTTACGGCCAGTGGTGGGTGTCGGTATTCCCAGGTCTCGCGATACTGCTCACTGTCCTTACGCTAAATCAAGTTGCAGATCGAATCGGGCAAAGTAGAAAGTAAAGTGCTCAGACTTTGCGAGCTTGTACGGAAATNATATGGATAACACCGCGCCCTTACTTCAAATAGATGATCTTTCGGCCTNTATCAAGAATGAAGATCAGATACTTTTTCCCTTNCAAGGNGTCTCCTTTTCAATTGGNCGAANCACCCGAATGGCNCTCGTTGGTGANTCAGGATCNGGNAAAAGTCTNACNGCAGCGGCTATCCTNGGAATGCTNCCNCCNGGNAGNCAGGTGACGNGTGGAAATATTNTTATGGGNGNTCGTNATCTTGNNTCACTNCCNGAAAAACTCCTTCAGAAAATTCGCGGCAAAGAAATTTCAATCGTCTTCCAAAATCCTGGGGCGTCATTGAATCCAGTTCGAACTGTAGGTAGTCAGATTGCCGAAATACTTCGGGTGCACGAAAAGCTCAGCCGACAAAAGAGCAACCAGAAAGCTATCGAAATGCTCGAGTCTCTCGGAATCCCAGATCCAGATAAGAGGGGGAAAGATTACCCTCATCAATATTCCGGCGGTATGGCCCAACGTGCTGCGCTCGCAATGGCGATGGCGTGCCGACCAGCCTTGCTGATTGCAGATGAACCTACTAGCGGGTTGGATGCGACTCTCCAACAGCAGGTGCTAGATCTATTAACTAGCCAGATCCAAGAACAGAAATCGTCTATGCTTCTGATTACTCATGATATGAGCGTAGTCGGGTCAACATGTGAACAAGTTGCGGTAATGTATGGCGGTCGAATTATGGAGGTCGGACCGACAGAACTGGTTCTTCGCCATCCGATCAACCCCTATACTCAAAAATTAGTTGATGCTTTTAGTCGTTCCAAAGATGGAAAAATGACATCGATTCCTGGCACGGTTGGCCCGCCTATATCCGAATCAAAGGGATGTCCGTTTGCTGAACGTTGTGACAAAGCAGATCAAGACTGCCGAACACATCTCCCGCAGCTGCTGCATAAACAAGATCGAATGGTTGCCTGCATTAAAACATGATCGAGCCTGCAACAAATCATATAGGTTCTCCTCTTCTTCAAGTTAGGGGACTAATAAAGGAATTCGAGATTCGTGACGCAGCCCTGCGTAGTCGAACAGTCCGTGCCGTGGATGGCGTCGAATTTGCAGTGCAACACCGAGAAACGTTTGCCATCGTTGGAGAATCCGGTTCAGGAAAATCTACCATTGGCCGTGTACTTTTGGGTCTCGTTGAAAAATCAGGTGGAGAAATAATATTCGATAAAGACTCACTCGAGATAAAAAATAGAGAACAATTTCGATCCGTTCGCAGAAGACTTCAAATTGTTTTTCAAGATCCAATCGCTGCCTTTGATCCCCGTATTTCAATCGGCAAGAGCTTGATGGAATTTCTTGAACTGCGAGATGACCTCGAGCCAAAACATCGCCGCACAAAAGTTGAGAAGCTTATCGCTGAAGTTGGACTAGACCCAGAGATGGCAAAGCGACTGCCATCTCAAACAAGCGGTGGGCAATTACAACGACTTAGCATCGCCCGAGCGTTAGCTAGTGAACCCGATCTTATATTTCTGGATGAGCCCACCTCGGCCCTCGATGTATCTATTCGAGGACAAATCGTAAATCTACTGCTCGAAAGGCAGCAACAACGTGGGGTTAGTTACTTGCTGGTCGCCCACGATCTTCGCGTAGTCGCGGTTATGGCAGATCGAGTGGCCGTTATGTATCTTGGGCAATTTGTTGAAATTAGTGATAAACATCAGCTGTTTAACAGCCCCTTGCACCCCTATACTCGCGGTCTTATGGAAGCCGCCCATCTTGATGATCTCGGGCTGCAAGAAACGAATCAAGGCTTTCGGCTTCGCGGCGAGCTTAGCGAGAAAGATGCAAAATCTTCTGGATGCAGGCTAGCGCCTCGCTGTCCGTTTGCAGAATCACGGTGCAACGATGCTCAGAATCTTATAGAACTTAGACCTGGACAATGGGTGCGTTGTTGGAAAGCGCTCGAGATAGAGCAAGAATCGAGTACTAATCTAGATGCTCCTACGGGAAACAATTAGTTTTTCGGCTGACTGAACTACAANAAGTATTTAAGAGCTAATTCATGTTTATTATATTTACTTTCANCTTCACGAAACTTTTACTATGAAAAAAATAAAAATCGGTGCTTACATGCCCAGCGCTGGACATTTCCCAGCTGAACACGGTGTTCCAGAAATGGCGACACGACTTGAGCAGGCAGGTTTTTCATCATTATGGGTGTCGGATCATGTTGTTATGCCTTCCCAGATTCAAGCCGCTTACCCTTTCGCAAAGGACAAAAAAGCGACTTGGAGAACCGATATTCCGTGGTATGACGCCATGATGATTCTGGCAATGGTCGCAACTGTGACTAAGCACGTCGAGCTCGGAACCGCAATCCTAGTGCTACCGCTCCGTCACCCTGTAATATTTGCAAAACAAGCAGCTACAATCGACGCGCTTAGCGGCGGACGTCTTACTCTCGGAGTTGGTGCGGGTTGGCTATCTGATGAGTTCGAGGCACTAGAGGTGCCATTTGAAACCCGGGGGAAAAGACTTGAGGAATGGATCGCTCTTGCTAGAAACATCTGGACCGGAACGCCAAAGGCGTTCAAAGGTGCTCATTACGATCTCCCACCAAATTTGATGACTTATCCAAAACCGACTCACACGATACCCTTCTTAATTGGTGGTCATAGCCCGCCAGCCCTTAAACGAGCAGGCACCCTGTGCAATGGATGGCTGCCCCAGCAATCAGCCCACTCAATCGACCCGGCTGCACTAGAGGAGCCTATCAGCATGATGAGAAGCGCAGCTATTACCGCCGGTAATGATCCAGACAATTACCGAGTCGTACTTCGCATCAACCAATCCGCTGATAAAACAGGTGTAGTGGCTGAAAATCTCGATGCACTGGGTGCGGTAGGGGTAGATGACATCGTAGTGGATGTCGACTGGTCGGTGGCCGACGGACCAGAGAGTGCTGCATCAATACTTATGGATTAGCATTTCCGAAGCAGCAGTAATTTTGATTGCCGACTATTAATCAACTTAAACCGATATCCCAACATCGATCTTACCTCGACGCGTCAAGCTTTCTATCAGTAGACTACACTTTTTTTAGTCCAGGCTCGACGCATACTGAACATGATCAAGTCGAACTGGCTTGTTCATATCTCGCCCGAATATTCTTGATATCATCTAGATTTGATGGTGTAGGATAGGCTCGTTTGCTCTGTGCTAAGCCTAGCCTAACTAATGACTCCGCCATCATGACTGACGCTTGAACCGGACTGATAACCGGCACACAAAGTTTCTCACGTAGATATTGGATGCACTCAATATCGCCATATCCTATAAGAGCATCGGCTCCATCCTGCTCAATCGCCTGCCGACCCAATACCAGCATCTCTTCCGATAGCCCTACTTTTTTTGATGCAAAATCAAGCGGTGACGCCGTGATCTTCCGAACCGATACCAGCTTCTCCTGAAATCCATACTTTCTGGCCAAGTCTTCCAATATCCCCTTGCTTTCAGGTGAACCACCTATGAATGAAAACCGCCGCCCAACAAGCGACGCGTAATGCATCGATGCTTCAGCCTCTCCGACTACAGGTATGTTCAATGCTTCTTTGGCCTCAGAGACACCAGGTTCGTCTAAACAACCCATCACCACTGCATCATAACCAGAATTTTCTGCCTTGATCGCTTCCTCAACCTGCAACATCGCTACCAAACCCACATGGTAAGCAGAATTTATTTCTTTAATTGGTGCTCCGGGAAGATCAACTTCGGTTATTTCGACCTGAGGCATTTCTAATGATGCCAAAAGACCGCGCTGAATTTGTCCCCATTCTTTCTTCCCGTCCCGCACCGGAAGAATTTTATAGAGTCGAATTTTCTCCTTTATCATAATCCGGCAATTCTGATAAGACGCATAGAAGAATTCTCTCGAAAATTATTCCCAATAATTATGATGGCAAATCTTATTTTGCCCCAGATATTTTTCTTAAGGCGAAATAACTATTGCTCAAGAACAGATTTACAACTCCAGGCTCTTTCTCAATTGATATCCGGGACTGAGCCCTGATTGGGATCTGAATAGTCTTCTATTTTAGTCACCTTCCCATCCTCGCAATACACACGAATCATTGCGTGAGTTTCCATTCCTGCGCCAGTTGATCGGTAGACGCCGCGAAAAACACACTGCTGAATATACCCACCCTCAACTGGGAAAATTTCACAGTCATCTATAGAAAAATTAGATATCTCATCCGCTACCCATCGTGCGGACATTAGGCTTTGGTCACGAGTACGTGAGATCTGATCGTAATTGTGCCAAACCGTAATATCGTCACCATATAAACGCTCAATCGACTCTATATCACCCATCTCGAACGCCGATCGGAGATCACTAGCAAGTTGGATGATGTCCTCATCTGTCATTCAGACACCACTTCGCCCGGTAAACAGCCACCATGCTCTTGATGATCATGGGCACAACCGTCTCCACCAGTATCTAGGCTAGCGGAAGCACTATCAATAGTCACAAAGTCGTCGGAATAATCATTTAGCTTTCGACCTCCATCCTCTGTAACCACGATAATGTCTTCAATTCTCGCTCCGACACGGCCAGGCCAAAAAATTGAAGGCTCAATAGTGAATGTCATACCCGCTTCAAGTACTGTTTCGTCTTCTTCAGAAATAAATGGATACTCATGCACATCGAGGCCAATACAATGCCCGGTGCGATGGCGAAACTTGTCACCATATCCGGCATCGTCTATCACCTTTCTCGTCGCCCTATCAACATCTCTGGCAAGCACACCGGGCTTTACAGCGGACAGGCCAGCTGCCGCTGATTCGATCACGATGTCATACACTTCTTCGAGTTCGCTACCAGACTTGCCGACAGCAAGTGTCCGCCCAAAATCTGAGCAATAACCACCTATGATCGCCCCAAAGTCAAATAGGAGCGAACTTCCGCCACTAATAACTGAGCTACGTTCCCGATCATTTGCACCACGGTCAGTTGATGGGCCCATTGCCCACACTGCTGTGTCAAATGAGACACCACGTGAACCATCACGATGAAGTAAATGATCTAGCTCCTCAGAAAGCTCTCTCTCGGTAACGCCTCCTGCCACATGCTTAGTAATCTCACCCATAGACATGTCAGCGACCCGACAAGCATCCACGATTAGGTCAATTTCCTCGGCCGATTTAACACGCCGCATAGGATTAGTAAGTGGGGTAGCATTTCGAATTTCTGCGACCGTAGATTTAGCAATATGAAGTACAGCGTCGGCCCGAGTTCTTTCTTCTACAGCAATTACGCTAATTGGCCCGAAATCCTTCAGTACCTTCTCAAAAATAGCAGCACCATCATCGGTCTCATTTACAATGATTGGATCCCCTCTTGCACCAGCAGGCATATCAAACTCTGCAACCATTCTAGGAATCACAAAAATCGGGGATTGATTCGGACGGAAAAACGCACCACAAACCCAACCATGGGTATACGAAATATTGCCAAATGTTGATTTTCTTCTTTGCGTTCCAGTCAAATATTCAAGATCGCCTGAGGGAGGACAAAAAAATACATCCACCCCCTGCCCCTCCATTCGCCGACTAAGTTCCGCTTGGCGTCTGTCATACACTTCATCTGGAAAAATGTTCATCAATGCTCCCTAATAAGTTGACAAAAGAATTAAATATTTAGCAAAAAATGCTAAACACAATGTATCTTA
>PBXZ01000095.1:0-43190 GCA_002729415.1 Candidatus Poribacteria bacterium
TGGCATCAGAAAAAATAGGAGTAGATCCCGGTAACCCAAATTCATCCCAGTTGTCATTGTCTGCTGAGATAAGCGGTAAGCATATTCGTCTTGAATTTCAAGCTGACCTGCCGCGCCATTTAGAATCAATCACTCAGAAGATTGAGCAGATCGTGAATCAGAACCAACAGAACAACCCGACTAGCACCGTCGAGATGTTGCAATCTCACGCACAACGTCTGGCATCCACAACCAATGTCGCTGTCACTGGACAAATGGATCCGGAACTTGAATTGGATCTAAAAGATCAACAGATTGAATCGATCGAAGTAAAATCGGCCAAAATTGATGTGGCGCCTCAACCTATTGTCCAAAAAGGTTTTGCTCAGCTCCGGCGACAAGGATATCAACTATTTCAGAGATTGCAAGGCAACGTTGAGCAAGCATCAGCTAATCTGGCAGATGAAGCAGGTTCAGGCGAAATTTCAGCACAATTGGATGTGGTAGCTGAATTTGAGGAAATGTTTCAGTCCCAGATTGGTAGCCGAGTTGCATCTACTAGAGATGCAACCTTCACACCAATAAACAGTGCGGTTCAGAATTTGGGTGGCTCTGAACCGATTTTGCAGAACATTGAGGTTGGGGCAGAATCACTGGCAATGTCGCAAGAAAGAACTATTCAGGAAGCCCGACAACAGATGATTGAGGAGATTCAGTCTCATCGGCAACTAGCCAGAGGCAGCGGCTCGCGGGAAGTTACAATTCGCCTTAGGCCGGAGTATCTTGGTCGTTTGATTGTTCGAGTTATCAATCAGAATGAGGAAATTGCTGTTCAGATTCGTGCAACAACGGCTGAAGCCCAGAATTTACTAGTGTCAGAACTTGCTGATTTGAGTGTAACGTTGCGGGAGCAGGGCATTCAGTTAGGTAATCTGGACATCTCGGTAATTGGTAGTAGAAACGATTCTCAACAGTCTGATGATCGGTCATCGCAGTTTTCTGATCAACAAAAGCAGTCAAATCCAAATTCTAATGGTAACCAAGATGAAAATAGGGAGTTCGAATCGGAGATGAACCAAGACATGTCTCACGATAGTTCAGACGACGATTCAGGCGATCTTAACTTAGTTATATAAGGAGGAACAATGCAGATTGGTAGAAATAATTCAAAACAGACGAATGGCACATTATTGTCTCGTCCCAACGGATTGGGTTCCAAGACGCCGATCACACAGTTGGCTGGCGAAGATCGGCTCGGAAGAGATGATTTCTTGAACTTGTTGGTAACCCAATTAAAGTATCAGGATCCTCTTGAACCGATGAAAAATAGCGAATTTATTGCGCAGACTGCCCAATTCAGTGTCCTTGAGCAAATGCAGGTACTCAACAATAGCGTGGAAAGCCAGATGTCGTTACAGAGGAACATGTCCGATATGATGAAAACGCAGTACATTGGAAAGACTGTGCAGGTTCCCGGTTCAAAGGTTCAACTCGCTGATGGGAAACCTGTAGAAATTGGCGCATCACTTTCCGCACCAGCTGGTGTCCGGTTTGAAATGTACAATGAGCGCGGTGAAATGGTGTCTTCAACCAACCTCAGTATGCAAAATGCGAAAACTGTGAGTGTCTTCTGGGATGGTCGTGATCAGGAAGGCGTTCTTCAGCCGGATGGTGATTACACTTTTCGGGTTATAGGTACTAATCAAACAGGTGGAAGTGTTCAAGTTGAACCGCTGATGTCAGGTCAAGTTTCAAAGATCTCCTACGAAGATAACGAAACCAGATTGTTCGTCAACGGAGAATCCATTTTAGCTAGCGAAATAGTTTCTGCTTCAATGTAACCGCTAACATAATTTTATATAACAACAAAAAAAGGAGAATTTACACATGCTTAAATCAATTCTTAATGGCCTAGCCGGTGTTAGAGGACACCAAACTCAGATGGACGTTGTCGGTAGTAACATTGCCAATATCAACACTATTGGTTACAAGACGATGCAAGCAACATTTCAAGAGACGTTGAGCCAGATGGTTGGATCCGCTCAAGGACCAACAGGTAAACGAGGTGGGTCAAACCCTCTACAAATTGGACTTGGTTCTTCGATTGGTGGTATCAAGTCAACTTTTTCTCAAGGGGCTCTTCAGGATACTGGAAATGTGACTGATATGGCCATTCTCGGTAACTCATTTTTTATTGTGAATGATGGTAACCGCGATTTCTTTACGAGAAACGGGAGCTTTGGTTTCGATGGTGAAGGTACCTTGGTAAACAATCAGGGATATGCTGTTCAAGGTAAGCAAGCAACNGCAGAAGGGGTNATTGCNGAAGATGCCGTTGTTGGANAACTCAGCNTGGCAGNAGATACGCGTGTTGAGCCTAAAGCNACCACTNNAGTGACAATTACCGGNAACCTCGATGCGGAGACGACTATGCAAGGGACACTAACACGTACCAAGTCGTTCTTGGCTACTGCCTCTCAGGATGAAGACATCAGTGGTCTTTTTGCTAACGGGGCAGCTGAAACATTTCTAAACCTGATTAGTGGTTTGGACACTATAACGGTTGGAGATACAAATGCTGATAACGGTGCCGGTCTATCAAGAACTTTCAGCTATGGTGTGGATTTTACCACGTTAGCAGATTTGGCTACGGCTATTGATAATGAATTCAATGCTCGGTTTACGACTGTCTTTAATGATCCTGCAGATGGCGGAAATGGCCAGCTAACTTTCACCTCTGTTGCTCCTGAAGTCCGAATGGTGATTCGAAGCGATACAAATAGTGCATTGGATGCTGCCTTTGCAACCGTGCATGAATCTGTGCTGATTACAGCCGGTTTTGGAGCGGGGCAATCCGTTAATTCTGACGAATTCGCCCACCGAGCAGGCCGTACTGATCCAGTGATTAACCTGCGAAATGCTCAAGGTGACACGCTCGGGCTGCAAGCCGGCGACGATCTCACATTACTGTCGGCGTCAATTGGAGGAGGAGGAGGAGGACTGCTCCCAGCCACATCCCTATTTGCTGATATCGATGATACTTCAACTTTCGAACAGTTTCGCCTCAATTTGGCAAACGCACTCTATGGAGGTACACCGCAACCAGAAGAGAAGGTTGTGATTGAGGATGACGGGCGGATCCGAATTGAGGGTGGACTTGGAATTGCCCGGTCAGTGACTTCCTTGAAAATTGTTGCTGGTGCGGACCCGAATACAGATACACGCGACTCGTTCGGCAGTAGCTTCACATTTTTCGAAGAGAACGCTGCGGCAGACGTTACACACACGATGACAACCACAACTTATGACAATGTTGGTCAAGCACATACATTGCAGGTTGAGTTCACCAGAACGCGTGAATCTGGAAAGTGGAACTGGCGAGCATTTTTGACAGGCGCTGAAACTGTCCGAAGTGGAGCAACCGGGATCATACAGTTTAACCGTGACGGTTCTTTGAACTCGCTACAGTACGATGCGGGGGCGACAGCATTCAGTTTTGATCCAGGTAACGATTCGGCATTGGTGTCGGTTGAACTTCTGGTCGGATCTGAAGGATTGTTTGATGGGGTGACTTTCTTTGCTTCTCCATCAACAGCTGCGGTTGTTAATCAAGACGGTTCCGCTCTGGGTGTTATGGAATCAGTTTCCATTGACGAAGCCGGAATGGTCTTTGCCAATTTCGATAATGGTATTCGAAAGGTTAAGGCCCAGATTAGTGTGGCTCAGTTTAATAACCCAACCGGTTTGATTAAAGCGCAGGATAGCTTGTTCATCAATTCAGTTAACTCTGGAAACCCAATTGTGTCGGATGCGGAGAAAGTATTATCAAAAATTGTGTCTAAGAAACTTGAGAGATCCAACGTTGATATTGCTGAACAGTTTACACAGATGATTACCGCTCAAAGAGGGCTGCAAGCAAACTCACGAGTGATTACCACATCGGATGACGTGTTGACTGAACTGATTAACTTGAAACGTTAATTTTTAAGGGGCGTCTAATTAATTAGACGCGTTTAGGTGCAAAATTGGCAGAGGAAAGGAGTATTTAATGGATTTAGGATCGGTGGCTGGCTTGCTTTTGGGCGTTTTCGCTCTTGCGTTTGGCATGACAGCCAACTTTACAAACCCAGCTAATCTAGGGTTCTTTCTTGATCCGGCTTCGTTTGCTGTGGTTATGGTTGGCACAATTGCTTCTACTTTCATTACCTTTCCAATGTCTCAAATGAAGACAACTTTCGCTGTTGGTAAGAATGCCTTTGTGGAACCCACATTTTCGAATATGGAATTGATCAAGCAGCTCGTTAATTTTGCGAACATTGCTAGGGTAGAAGGGGTTCTCCAGCTTGAATCTAGGTTGGAGGATCTCACTGATGATTTCCTTTCGCGGNCAATGACTATAGTTGTTAATGGTATGGATTCTGCAGATGCTAGGNTACTTCTTGAAAATGAACTGTCTTTTGTCGAGGAGCGCCATGGTGCNGGACAAGATATTTTCGATTATTTGAACAAATATAGTCCGGCATTTGGTATGATTGGCACACTTATGGGCTTGGTTCTGATGCTTAACGCGATGGGGGATGATCCTGGAGGAATTGGACCTGCCATGTCCATTGCTCTGATAACCACTTTTTACGGAGCAATTATGTCTAACCTGATATTTACACCTATATGTTCCAAACTGAAGATGCGTCATAGGAATGAAATGCTTTACCGTCAGATTACTATCGAAGGAACAGTCCTGATGTTGGAGGCGGCGAATGCGCGGGTTGTTGAAGGNACTCTTAAGGGATTCCTACCGCCTAAAGAAAGGGAAATGCTGGACGCTGAGGCTGCTGCTGGCTAGTTCGCTGGAGAATCTTAAATGGCAAAAAAGAAACAGNAAGAAAGTAGTGAAGGTGCGCCCGAGTGGATGGTGACGTTTTCAGATATGACAACGTTGCTATTAACGTTTTTTGTCATGCTTATTGCCATGGCCAATTTTGATAAGGTGAAATACGAAACGGTAAAAGCTTCCTTCAAGGATTCAATGGGGATTTTGAGTGGTTGGGATGAACCTGAGGTCCCGCCACTNATCCCACCNATCCGGCANAAATTCAATAANGAAGAAGATCGAATGCGAGGGATTGGTTATAGAATTAAGAAAAANTTCGTTGAAGAAGGAAAACCCAAAAGTGTGAATTTCGTAACCAAGAAGGAAGGGTTATTGCTAACACTTCGGGAAAGTGATAGCATAGGTTTCAGTACTGGAGGTACTCAACTGACGTTAGGAATGCGTGCTGTGCTTGATGAGATCGCTGGGGAAGTCAAATCCGAATCCAACAGGATTATCATCGCTGGACACACTGATAGTCAACCGATGATCAAAGGCGGTAGGTTCCCATCAAACTGGGAACTTTCAGTTGCTCGTGCCAGAAGTGTACAACAATACTTGATTCAAGCAGGTGTTGAAGAGGGCCAAACTTCAATTGCCGGTTACGCTGATACCCAGCCAATACCAATAGGAGAAGAAGGCCTAAAGATGTCTTTAACTGAACGCCAAAAGGCTAATCGAAGAGTCGAAATATTAGTTGTTCGTAAGCACCAACTTCCAACTCAATGAGTTGTGGAGTTGCCTCTCAATTCCATTCCCAAGTTAAGATTCACACCCTTCGAAATATACTTCCGGATCCTACCAAAAATTGAATTCTGTCAATTAGCTAAGGTATGGAATTCGGTTTCCAATTAGTGTATAATATCAATTAGGTCGAGTCAGGAGAATGGAGCCATGGAAGCGCAGGAAGACGAGAGAAGCCAAGATCAAAGCGGTAGTGGATCCTCACTTAAATCGCTGCTTGAGGGAACCAATAAAGAGCTTATTCTACTGATTGCTTCCTTCGTTNTTATGTCGATTTTGGCGGTGTTGATTGTTTTTTTAATAGCTGGTCCCAAGAGTTCGGACCCAACGGCAAAGAAAAAGGCTGACCAGCAGAAGAAAGACGAGACTTCAGATGGTAAGGGAGCCATTTTTAGCGGAATCCCAGGCAAATTTATCAATACCTCTGATCCGGATACACTGCGGGTAATTAGTGTAAAAATTGACTTGGTGTTAGAAAATGTCAAACAGGTTACGGCCCTGGAAAACAAAGTTGCTCTTGAAGTCGATCGTGCGGAAATAGAGGATCTTTTGTTGACTATATTTGCGGATAAGCTGGCGAGTGAGTTGAAAAGACCAGAAGTGAAGGACAAGCTTAGGCGAGAACTTGAATACGAGATCCAAAAGATCTTTGCAGATTCGGAACCAAAGATTAACATTAAGCGGGTCTTGTTTCGCAAATACATTATCCAGTAACATTCGGGAAACAGTGGTTATGGTTGAGCAAGAAAAGATTCTATCAGAAGAAGAAATCAATACAATTGCGGAAGAAAGTCAGAAACTAATTGATCAAGAAGAAAAAGATTCAGGCAATAAAAACTATGAGAAATATGATTTTTCTCAATCTGCTGGGGCCGCACAATTACTGCAAGATTACCTTGTTGTAATCAGCAACTTGCATCAGCAACTTGTACGAGACTTTGCTGATTCAATTTCAGGTTTGATTCGATCGGTTACGGAGGTTGAGTTTACAGGCGCAAACCAAATGACTTTCGGTGAATTCTGTGACGGACTGGATGATCCATCCTGTTTTTGTGAGTTAGCGATGGAGAATGTAGATGGAATCGTTATTATGGAAATAAAACCTGATCTTGCCTTTGCTGTTGTTGAAAAGCTTCTGGGAGGAGCCGGGGCATATGAGGTTGGTCCAGATCAATATTTGACGGATATTGAGGTGGAAATTATAAGTCAATTGGTGCAATATGTTATTTATGCATTGGATGTTGTTTGGAAGCAAGCGAAGGGCGACATCGCTTTTACGATCAACTCTGATTCCTTTGAACATCAGGTGAATGAAGTCAAGAATGTCTTATCACCTCATGACACTGTGATGGTTGTTCAGTTTGATGTGAAACCGATGTTTGCAGAGGCCGCAGGGCACCTGAGTATTTGTTATCCTGTTGATGTGGTTGAAAGCATTATGGCTGATGCGCCGGCGGAGCTTTTGAATGTGTCGATTGCCGATGTCACAGATTCAGTAAATGAAGAAGAAGACAACCAATACAAACCGCAAGTCCAGGAACGTGTCAGCAAAGCGGAAGTGGAGATAAGAGCCGTTTTTCCTAAGACGATAATGTCACTCAATCAACTGAAGGCTCTCCATAAAGGCTGTGTGATTGAATTGGATGTGCTTGTAGAAAACAAACGGATTGTTGACCCTGTTATTCTTGAACTGGAAGGGAAACCTAAACTTCTTGGGAAACTAGGGCAAATGCGAGAGAAGCGTGCTGTCATGATTAGTGGGCCAGTGGAAGACGAGGATTTGTAATATCGGATCTATGTGTCTCCAATGCCATAGGTTTGGGTATTTAGGAAAGGAACAATAGGATAAGAAATGGAAGAAAAAAGCGATCTCAACGAAATGTTGGGTGAAAATGAAGGAACGGTAGAAGAGGATGATGCTGAATCCTCTCAAGGCATAGCAGAAGAACCTGTATCAGAAGACCCCGGCGACATGGGTTTGATAGAGGAAGATTTCTCATTTGCTGAGGGACAGCAAGATCAACCGGCTGTCGCAGATGGTCTTGAGGAACTTCTGGCTGATGTTGAGCTTGAAGTTATCATCGAACTTGGACGAACTCGAAAAGCGCTTCGGGACATTTATGATTTGAAANTTGGCACAATCGTTGAACTAGACAAACANGCGAGAGAACCGATTGATATTCTTGTAAATAACAGCCCTGTCGCTAGGGGAGAAGTTATGNTATTTGAAGATGCTTTGGCTGTACGTGTAACAGAGATTATGAATCCTACTGAACTTGTCAAGAAAAATTAGCTCATATGATNATGGGATTNGCCGATTGGTTAAAGAAATNTTGGCAANTAGGGGGCGTTGCCCTATTGCTGATTTTGACTTCAATTTGGGCTCANGGNCAAGACACAANAGGAGACCCTCCGGTTCCCGCATTCGAATTACCNAATCTTTGGCTTTTTGCCCTGAAGATGCTGTTNTGGTTGTTGATTGTNACCGGGCTGATTTTTGTTACAGTCTGGGNGTTAAAGAAGTTGATGCTANAANCTCAACCAACTCAATCGGTAAGACCAATCAACATTATCTTTGAAGAGCCGATTTCTCCAGCTAAATCTGTCTGTTTGATTCGAGTTTTNGATCAAATGCATGTTGTTGGTGTGACCANTGCGAATATTTCGTATATAGCAACTCTTGATGAAGATGAAGTGACTTTAGTTGATCAGTGGCTTGAAAATGAATTGATTCTTGAACGACGAGTGAAGAATGGTTTCCAATCTTTTCTTCGCAACTTCGTCAGGAAAACTGGTAAGTGAAAAAATTTTTTTTNCTTTTCTTTCTGNTTCCTCTTNTTTTTNTTTCGCTTTGTTATTCCCAATCTACTTCAACGCAACCAGGACTCCCTTTACCAGAACTTAATATTAGTCTTCGTCAGACCGACAATCCGAGCGAATTTACGTCAACACTTCAAGTCTTTATAATCTTGACAGTTTTGTCGATAGCACCTTCCTTTCTGATTATGATGACTTCTTTTACACGTTTCATTGTTGTTTTNNCTTTTCTCCGTCAAGGTTTGGCCATTCCGCAGATTCCACCGAATCAAGTTCTAGCCGGTTTAGCCCTGTTTTTGACCTTTTTTGTNATGGCACCGATTATTAAAAGTATAAATGANGAAGCANTGCAGCCTTATTTGACCAGNGAAATTGGTCAAAGAGAGGCTTTCGAGAAAGCGCTCTCTCCAATTCGTGACTTTATGCTTAGGCAAACACGGACTGATGATATCCAATTGATGCAGCGACTTTCAGGTTTAGACTCCATAGAATCNAAGGCTGATTTACCCACGCATGTGTTNATCCCTTCNTTTATTATCAGCGAGCTTACAACTGCATTTACAATNGGGTTTCTCTTGTTTATTCCGTTCTTGGTAATCGATATGGTAGTTGCCAGTATTTTGATGGCAATGGGGATGTTGATGGTTCCCCCAATATCAATTTCATTACCCTTCAAAATATTGCTTTTTGTTCTTGTTGATGGATGGAACCTTCTAATATATTCACTGGTTTCAGGAATTAAGGGGTAGGTGGAAATGTCACCAGAAGCCGCAATTTATGTTGTACGTCAAGCTTTTCAGTTAATGTTTATGTTGGCTGGTCCNGTCCTGGTTTCCGGGTTAGNGATTGGCTTAATTGTTAGTGTTTTTCAAGCTGCAACACAAATTCAAGAAATGACACTCACCTTCATCCCCAAGTTGATAGCTGTAGGTTTAGTATTGACCCTTTTATTTCCATGGATGTTGAAATTGATGCATGGTTTTACTAGGGACCTGATTATTAACTTTTACTCTTTCTTGCAGTAATGCCAAATTTTTTTATCCCACTTGATTTATCAATTCGATTCACACTTGTATTTTTTCGTATTGTGGGGATTGTTGTCTTTGTCCCTTTTTATAATCATCGGGCTTTCCCTAATATCATTAAAATNGCGCTTTCGATTGTTNTNACTTTTACCGTTTTTCCCGTTTTAAATTTACANGGTTTTACCGTACCGTTAGATGNAATTTCCTTGGTTTTGGTGGCTGTCCGAGAAGTGTTAATCGGTTTNGTTATCGGTTTTGCCNCCCAACTTGTCTTCANTGGNATTCAATTTGGTGGTGANTTAGTGACAATCCAAATGGGGTTTTCGATGGCAACTATTTTGGATCCAAACCATCAAGAACAGNTTACTNTTATTTCCCAGATTTATANTTTTTTGGCTCTCATCATTTTTATTTCTATTAAGGGACATTATATTTTCCTAATTGCTGCGGTTAATACTTTCAAGTCCGTTCCGATTGGTGGGTTCAGCTACTCCGAAGATTTAGCAGGACAGATCATTAGACTGTTTAGCGAACTCTTTGTGATAGGTTTTTACGTAGCTTCCCCTGTCTTTGTTGCGCTGTTTATGACGACCATTGCACTCGCTCTGATTAGTCGTGCAATTCCCCAGCTTAATGTCTTCATCATACTTCCTCTGGTTCAAGTTTTGGTTGGAACGGTTATGATTATAGCGTCTATTAGAGTAACAGTTGTGACCTTTGAGTTTTTGTTTGAAGGACTTGGTAAAGATCTGCAGGCGCTTATTACAGCTATGTGATCGCTGGCATTTCAACTGCCTGTTTTGAGTTGATGAACACTCAGAGCGGTGTTATACTAGCAGTGAATACGCANGGTTGAAACAGCTCTGTATTCTGGTAATATAACTCTTGAAACCTTGAAACGTTATCCTGATAAACACGTTAGATTTCATTGAAGAGATGATGNNGGTTGAGGCGAATGNCTGAAAGTGTTGCCGGTAGTTGCATGGGAGGAATACACTTCAAAAATCCTATGGGGTGNGGTAATTGAACGAAGGCCCAGGTGGAGAAAGAACTGAAGAGGCGAGTCAGCAGCGTATTGAGAANGCTCGCANGGAAGGTGATGTCCCTAAGAGTCGGGAATTTAATTCTGCGATTGCTTTGCTCTTGGGACTATTGGCAATGTGGGTNTTTGGATCGTTTACNCTCACGTCATTGAAGAACCTNAGTGTTGTTGCCATAAAGCAACTAAATGATTTTCGAGCTGANCCTTCGATTATACAATTCTTTTTAGGCGATCTTTTTACACGGTTTGCGCTGATTATTTCACCCTTCCTAGTTGCCACTGCTGCTGCNGGTATTTTGACAAANTTTCTTCANGTTGGTCCCCTGTTTTCCTTTGAAGTTCTTGCATTTCGTCCGGAAAAGNTGAATCCTTTTAATGGAATTAAGCNACTTTTTTCACGAAATGCTCTTGTTGAAACAATTAAAGCGATCCTGAAGCTAGCCGCCGTAGCGNCTATCGTTTATATCACNATTCAGGGTGAGTCAGNCTATTTTCNGTCCNTGGGATCAAAAGANNTCAATGGTATNCTCAACTATATCGCNNTTTTAACNTTTGATGTTGCTTTTCGAGTGGCGCTTTTTCTCCTGTTACTTGGGATTTTAGATCTTTTCTATCAACGTTGGAGTTACAATGAAAAGCNGAAGATGACNTTACAGGAAGTTAAAGATGAGAACAAGCAAACTGANGGTTCTCCTGAAGTAAGGCGAATCATTCAGGAACGGCAACTAACAATGACACAACGGAGGATGATGGATGAAATTCCGGATGCCGATGTTGTTATCACCAATCCAAGACATATTGCGGTTGCTATTAAGTATGATCGAGGCGTGTCGCCCAGTCCTGTTGTGATAGCAAAAGGAGCGGATCTGATCGCTAAGAGAATACGTGAAATCGCAGAAGAAAATGAAATCCCAATTATGGAAGATAAACCAGTAGCGTGGGCGCTTTTTGAACTTGAACTCGGCGACATTATTCCGGTGGAGTTGTACAAACCAGTTGCCCAAATTCTTGCACGTGTTTACAGTATGAAACAAAGTTTCAATAAAGCAGAAAGTATGAGTGCATGATTGCTGGCAGAATCAAGGTAAAATTCGATCCGTATGCATCCCTTAATTACCAGAAATAGTGATTTCGTCCTTGTATTTGGTGTCATTGGGATCATTCTAGTAATGGTGATCCCATTGCCTGCAGCGGTGCTCGATTTGCTGTTCGCAGTGAATATTACGGTATCGCTGGTTACCTTGCTCGTTGTTCTCTACATGTTGCAGCCAGTTGACTTCTCGATTTTCCCGTCTTTATTGCTTGTATTAACTATGTTTCGTCTTTCACTCAATGTTGCTTCAACACGAGTGATACTCACGAAAGGACATCTAGGTACAGATGCTGCAGGTAAGGTAATTCAATCGTTTGCTCAGTTCGTGGTCCAAGGAAATTATGTTGTTGGGTTCGTCGTCTTTTTCATTATACTGATCATCCAGTTTATCGTTATTACTAAAGGATCGGGACGTATTGCTGAAGTTGCTGCCCGTTTTACATTGGATGCTTTACCGATGAAACAGATGGCTATTGATACAGATATGTCTGCAGGCTTAATTACCGATGATGAAGCGCGCCAGCGTCGAACAGACGTTTCCAATGAAGCAAATTTTTACGGTGCAATGGACGGTGCTAGTAAGTTTGTGCGTGGTGATGCCATCGCTGGCTTGATTATTACGGCCATCAACATTGTTGGTGGCCTGATTATCGGAGTTGCTCAAAGGAGCCTACCATTAGCGGATGCCGCGCAAAAATATACACTGTTAACTATTGGAGACGGATTAGTTAGCCAATTTCCTTCGTTGGTTGTTTCTCTTTCTACAGGTCTTCTGATTAGCCGAAGTTCGGAGAAGAGGGCCTTTGGTCAAGCCTTAGTAGAACAATATTTATTGCAACCACGTGCGTTGGGCATAGCTGCTGGTGTGCTCGCTCTTATAGGTATAGTTCCGGGAATGCCAACNTTCCCGTTTCTCGTNNTGTCTGCNNGTGCTGGAGGCATGACTTACTTGGCTACCCGCTTTCCNGAANGCATGGAGGAATTGCCTCCAGCTGCTGATGAGGCTGTTGATGCAGNACAGGANTTGACGCCAATTGAACAGGCGGAACAGGANCTTGACGTTGAACCAATACAGCTAAATGTTGGTTANAGTTTGATACAACTTGTGGATCCCAATGAGGGTGGAGATCTTCTTAATCGGATCAAAGAGATTCGATCATCTTTGGCCCGGGAGCTTGGATTAGTCCTGCCGCACATTCGCATACGAGATCAGATGGATTTAGCCCCAGGAGCCTACAGAATTGTTATCCGTGAAGAGTCTGTCGCGGAAGGAGAACTCCGTACAAATGAATTTTTAGCCATGGAAGTTGGCCCGGTAACAGAGGAGATTAGTGGAACACCGACTCTGGAACCAACTAATAATCAACCGGCGATGTGGATAACTGCAGATCAACGAGAACGTGCGCAAATGGCTGGTTACCTAGTGATTGATCCGTCTTCTGTATTGGCAACGCATTTGGTAGAAACGACTAGACGGCATGCTGATAGGTTTTTGACACGCCAGGACGTGCAAAAGTTACTTGATCGCTTAAAAGAAACCAGTCCAGCTATTGTTGATGAAGTACTTGAGGCTACTTCCTTAGGATTAATTCAAAAGATACTAAAGAACTTGCTTAAAGAGGGAGTTTCTGTTCGAGATTTGATGATTATATTAGAAGCATTAGCTGACCAGTCAACTATAACGAAAGATCCCGTGATGCTAACTGAAGCAGTTAGACAACGGGTAGGCTCTACAATTTGTCGTCCTTATCTTTCAGAAGATAATGCACTTGATTATGTTGCCTTAAGTGAAGAAGTGGAAGAAGTCATTATGAGTGGGATACAGCAAGATGAACAGGGGGAATACCAATTTTTAGCTATTGAGCCCAATGCTGCGTATCAACTTGTCAATGGTATAGCCAATGCTGTTACACAAGTTGCTGGTCTTAATGTGCAACCACTTATCTTATGTTCCCGCTCAATTGTTCGTGCCTACTTGAGGCAATTTATCGATATCCAATTCCCAACGCCGATAACAGTGTTGTCTATTGAAGAAGTTCCACCAACGATACAATTGAATGAGATTGGTCGTGTGGAATTGACTGAAGCTGAGTAGTAAGACCACCGTTATACTGAGAGTGTGAAATATGGCTACGCGTATCCAAAAAGTTTACGGAAAGACGCCAAGAGAAGCACGCCAAAAAGCTGAAAAGGAGTTTGGCAGAAATATCGGTATCGTTAAAACACGGCGTATTTCACCCAATAAACTCCAACCGGATAAAGGCTCGAATTACGAATTAACAATTGCAGTTGAAACTGAAATTCCTGCTAAAATGCCGCTTATTCGTCCGAGGTCTCCTAGTCAGGATCCAGTTGCCATTCAGCAAGCAATTGAACGTGTAAATACGGCTTTGACGGCTAACGCATACGGTCGTCAAAATGCACAGACTGATTCGGAATTTGGTCAAGACCCCCCGTATAGTGAATCACCTGGTTTTTCCTCACAACAAAATGAAATCGTACCTGTTCCAGATGATTTGTCGCCGGAAAAAAGGGAAGAGAAACAACCAGANAGCTCGCTTACCATGGACTATCTCAGTTCGGAATTNAATGAGATCCGTGATGCTCTTAGTATTCTTTTAAGTAGTACAAAAATATCTGATAATACGGATTTGCCGGATGAAGTAACAGGACTTTACCGCAGATTTCTCAAGTCTGATGTTGAGGCAGAGTTAGCTTATGATCTAGCCGAAGCGATGTGGACCTGTTTTAATGATGAAGAAGGTAAATCGATTCATGAACATTTGACAACGTTAATTCAAAACATTGTAAAGACAAGCAACGGTATCAAATTCGGTGATACTCCGACAGTGGTTGCTCTGGTTGGTGCAACAGGTGTTGGGAAAACGACGACAATTGCTAAACTTGCTATTCAATATTGTTTTCAAAAGAAAAAGGTNGCCCTCATCACAACTGATGATTTTAAAATNGGTGCCATNGAGCAATTGGAAACTTACTCCCAGATTTTATCCCTACCGATGGAAGTTGCTCGTGATCCTGAAGAACTCGAGAAGAAAATTCAGAAATATGCTGATTTGGATTTGATCTTGATTGATACGCCTGGACGTAGCCAGTTGGATGTTGCTCGTCTTAGATCAATCGAGTTATTTTTGAATGCCGCTCGTCCGGATGAAACTTACTTGATGCTAAACATGACTACGCGTAACACTGATATGGAGAACATAATAAAGAGATTTGGATCACTTGGGATTGACAAACTCATTTTTACTAAGTTGGATGAAGCAATTTGCTATGGTTCTATTTTGAATTGTGCTGTTCGTTACAAGAAACCAATTGCCTATTTTACAATTGGCCAAGATGTNGCAACCGATATTGAAGTTGCAACGCACAACCGAATAGCCACTTTCTTGCTTAGAGGTTACCAGAGGAAATCGTAGCGTTTTAATTGTGGTCATATACTAACGATCAAAGTGTCTGAATCGGAGTCGACTTTGTATTTGAGAGTGCAGTATCAAGGAGAAATTAACTTTGAAGAATAATCACGCAGCAGAGCTTAGAAAGGTTGCGAAGACTGTCTCCGCCGGAGTCGCTCGAAGAGGTAGAATTTCCCCGGCTTTACGTACCATCGCAGTTACTGGTGGTAAAGGTGGGGTTGGAAAAACCAATGTGGCGACAAACTTGGCGATTGCCATGGCGCAACTTGGTAAACGTGTTGGGATTCTAGATGCCGATTTGGGGCTTGCGAATGTAGATGTGATGTTGCATGTTAATCCACGTTACACGCTTCAACACGTGGTNACTGGAGAGAAGCGAATTGAAGACATAATTGTTAAAGGTCCTCTTGNTATTTCAGTTATTGCTGGTAGTTCTGGTATTAAAGCTATGGCGGATTTGCCGGTNCAAATTCATAAAAAATTAATTAGTGAGCTTANTCGACTCNATACTTTAATTGACATTCTCATCATTGATACNCCCGCTGGAATTGGTAATAATGTTTTGAGTTTTGTCTTAGCTGCGGATGAGATTTTGGCTGTAACAATACCTGATCCTATGGCGTATACTGATGCATATGCTTTAATTAAGGTGATTTCTCGCTGGCGTCGGGATGCACGGGTTAATCTTTTGATTAATATGGTGCGGACTGCTGCCCAAGCTCGTGAAGTTGCTGAAATTCTCAAAACAGTTGTCAGGAAATACAACCTCCAGCTAGGCAAAATCTCGTATGCTGGTTATATTCCCTATGATTCCAAAATTAAAAATTCGCTCATCAATCGTAAGCAAGCACCATTTATGCTTGAAAATCCTGATTCTCTTTCTGTAAAGTGTATTCAGGTTATTGCTAAGAGGATGGTTTCTTCTCTGGCACAACATTCTGTTACGAAAAATTTCTTTTCGCAATTTGAACAAATTAAGGAAAAGGGTCAAGGGAAATAGCGTTATTCCTTGGCATTTTAATTAACTGAGATGAAACATTATGCGTGACCTGAAAATTGTGTCATCTTTGCTGAATTACGAAAATTTAACTCGCTGTAGATTAGCTTGTTAGGCTAAAAATGGGATCTAGGAAATGGATTAGTATAAGAATCAGTTATGGATTAAGTTTTTCTGCTCTAATCGTAGCTAGTCTTATGGCTTATTTCAAAGGGAATTCTATTGAGACGATTTTTAGAAAGGCAATCATAGCCTTTATTATTTTTGGGATTTTAGGATATATCGTCGGATGGTTTGTCTCATGGATAACACGATCAGAACTATCATTTATTTACGAAGACAGAGAAGAGGATGAAGACGACAGAAGAACTGTGGAGGGCCTATAAATTTGACGATGACTCTGAAGCTAAAGAGCAGCTCATTGATCAATGTCTTCCACTGATAAAGTCGATAGCGTACCAAGCATCTGCATATGCTTCTCCATCATATGATTCAGATGATCTTGTAAGCATTGGCATAATGGGAATGCTTGATGCTATTGACAGGTTTGATCCGACAAAAGGTGCAACCTTTAAAACCTTCGCCAGTCACCGCATTCGCGGAGCAATTCTCGATGAAATCCGCGCTTTAGACTGGGTTCCAAGAAGTGTTCGACNGAAAGCTAACCAACTCGAATCAGTATATCGGCGTTTAGAACAGCAAAATGGTCGTGCTCCGGATGAATTTGAAGTTGCTAAAGAGATGGGCCTGACCATTGACGAAGTGCATCAAGCCCTNACAGAGGTAAGTTGTACAGCAATCATTACATTAAGTGACCTGACGTCGGATGANGATGAACAAGACGCTATTCAAGAATTTATTGCTGATCCGAGTAATATTGATGCTGCGGACCAACTTATATATGAAGAAACAAAGAACCTCTTGGCTGAAGCTATTGATTCGTTACCTGAGAGAGATAAACTGGTACTGAGTTTGTACTACAACGAGGGATTAACAATGAAGGAAATTGCCCTTGTTTTAGATGTAAATGAGTCGCGCGTTTCGCAACTCCACTCTAGTGCTATTTTAAGGTTGCGGGCTGGGTTTCAGCAGGATGATGACGTCGTTTGAAACATGGAAAAATATAGAATCCAAGTTCGTTTGAGTAGAATCTTAGGTCGTTTTAAGTATGTTTTTTGAATGATATCAAGATTGATGACATTCGCTATGAAATTCAAAACAAACAGAAATCGTAAGATCTATACAATAGTTCGTGGTATTAGTTGGATTCCTGTTTTAATGCTTGTACTTCTTTGCATTGCTTTTTTTCCAGATGATTCTAGTGCAGCAAAGATCATTGGGACNAGATATCANCATCATCCAGAGACTCGNTCTACTCGTGTTGTTTTTGTCATTGATGGTCAGATTNGTTCCCACCAACTTCATTCNCCACAGGAAAATGAGATCGAGGTCCGTTTATATAATATGTTAGTAGTGCCNGGNTTTGATTTGGANGTTAATGCTAATGATCCAATTTTGAAGGATGTTTTGGTCAAAANGGGGCCTGGCCAATCGNCAATTTTGAATCTAACTTCACATCAAGATATNCGTCGTTATAAGTTATTTCCCCTCTCAAGNCCGAATCGAATCGTGATNGATCTTTTNGGAGCTTTCGATTCATCTTCTAAATCTCAACCATCTTCACTTAAAGTTGGTAACCGAACAGATCCAGATCAAAATGCTCCTTTATCTCCGAAAAATCCGGAAGAAATAAACGAATCATCCACTAATTCAGANGAGATATTGAGTCAAACAGTATTCCAAAATCATGAAGTTCNATCCGGAGAACCGATGCTAAACATCCAGGAACTTTTGGATCAGGATGAACTTGTTCTTGGAGTTGAAAGTGAGTCTAGGGACATCNCNACTTCNCCCTCTACNGTTGTCTGGTGGATACTCTTAGGGATCATTTTTNTNTTACTTTTGGGNCTGGTGGNTCTAGGGATCCTGGTTTTAAGGAGCCGGAGAGCATTAANACTTGTAANGAATCAAGAACCTNTGNNCCCTTCNCAGNCTATTGAGGAAGAATTTTTTCAAGAGGATNNAGTGTTGTTGAAGGATGTGACAANAGAGGGTGGTGACGACGAAGATTTNGAAGAAATTCTCGACAATACGATTTCGCAAGAACTGGATACATCGAACCAGCCNTCCTCANTNAAACGAGCATTCATTGATCACTCAGACGCTAATCANGAAGAAGANCTCNAGCNAGTTNGGCGAGAACTGGATTNGGAGGCGGAGGANGCNAAAACAGCGGATACTGAGGAGGAGCAGTACGATNATCAAGGAGTGAAAGATAAAATTACCGAGTTGCTAGGCGATGACGAAATTTTGCTTGGAGAAGTCGTGGGATCTGAATTGGAGGAAGATGAGAAACTGAAATCCCAAGACCTGAGACTCTCACGAAGAATCGGCACTGCCCGTAGGTTAATCGATGAGGGTAAGAGTCACGCGCAAGTTGCAAGAGAATTGAAAACAACAAGGGAGGAAGTTACTTTGATGCTAGCTATCGACAAAAGAAGCTAGCGAGAGGTCAAACCCTACGGTCTATACGCCTAGCCATACTTGATGCTCTAAAGCTATAACGTTGGCGCTTCATACTTGAAATAAATTGGGATCTTCCTGATCCTCTCCTTCGGGTACCTAAATGCCTTCCTGCTTTAAATGACCTCATGCCGCTGGTCGAGCTCCTGCTCAAAACGCCTGATGCTTTTCCTGCGATTCTACCAAGTGCCACTCCAATTTCCCCTTTTTACANAATANNGCCTAAANGTAACATGAAAGTATATGCTCGTCAAGCATTTTTTTTAGATTGAGCAAACTGTCAAAAGTGTAAATCTAGTTGGGAAGGATTGATAAGCCTACACTTTTAGTGATGGGTAATGTATAATCCAAGTTGCCTATACTATCTCAAGCGAAGTATTGATTTGATTGCCAAAAAATCAAGTTAGATTAAGAAAATTCCTAGATATGTTTAAAGGAACTTAGCCAGTTATGAGAAAATACCGAGAANCCCACCCAGTTTTGGAATCAAGAATGAGTTCTGTCAGACGTAGGATGAGGTACAATCGCCGTTGGCTTGAAAGACGAACTGATCAGGCAATCATACCGCTAGAAATTCAGGAACATATTGGTATTTCCAATATTCGGGGAGAGGTGTTGATTGTTAGTAGAGATTCTCGTCAGCAACGTCGAATTAAAGAATTGCTACGTTCAGAAAATCATCGATTTGACGTTGCATGGGATAGTGATGAAGCAATCGGTTTTCTTAAATTGNGTAAATACCGGTTGGTGATTCTAGATCGAATAAATGAAAGACGGAGACGTGTTTTTTACTATTTACGACGATATCTCAAGCACATCAAAGTGATTTCCATTGTTAATGAAAATCGGCTGGCAAACGACTCGATGAAATATGGGGGTTACAGTTTCTTACTCCACAGAGATTTCGATTTGGAACAACTACGGACTTGTCTCATCAGCTCACTACGATTGCATCATCCAGTTTGTCGATTGCTAAAAAATGGTGAAACCTGCAATCGCTCTTGTATTAATAGTTACATGACTGAGGAAAATTACACTGAATTAGAAGCGCTTGATCCAAATGCTGCTATGCCGGAACCAACTGATACTGAAGTTCCACTTGATACAATGGCCCCACCCCCNGAAGATTTCTTTCAAGGTNTAGNNTGAACACATTACTTTGNCTTAGTAGAATCTGNGAGAAGGGGAAANAGCCGATTCGAGAATCAGNAAAAAGGTGGNTAGTTGNTATTGAAAGAGTTGGGATNCCAAATGGATAAAAATGTGAAAAACCGGTTGTAATGTCTACAGATACGATATTCTACAGTGANGNGAATGATGTGATGATTACTAATATNAGTTTCGTTGNTGGACCTAAGACGTTTCTCCTTAAAATTATTAATTCATTTTACTTNCAGAAGGATATTGCTGTTCGAGGATGCTGCTCAGGTGGTATCGTTGTTGTTGCAGGGGCAGGGCTTACTGTCTTCAGCATATTGCAATCAGTCAATGTCCCTAGCTTCTTACTCGGATGTCTGGTCAGTGTCATAGGGGGATTTCTACTGATTGACAAAAAGGAGTATACCAGAAATCCTTATTTCTATTCGGCAATAATGCTTATTGCCGCAGGAATTGCTATAGGGGGCTTGGGCCTGATAACCAATTCCGCCTTCCCGCTCATCATCTTAGGTCTTTTGGTCACATTGTTTGGAATATCCATGTTGATTGTCAGTAAACAGTATGTGCTAGTCATTCGCACCCAGATTGAAAATTCAGAGGAACTTGAAGAATACGATGTATTATATGGCTCCCTTTCGTATATTGAAGAGGTTGCAACTGCGTTGCAACGAGCGATAGAAGAACAAGCTTAGTAACAGATTAACCGTTGGCGTAAATTAATCTACTTCGTTCCTGACAGGGAACTTCAATCGTTTGGCCAGTTAGACCGCTTTCAATAGTAGCAAATCCAATTTCATTGACAGCTATATAGTTCTCTCGCGAACAATGGGGAAGATCTCCTCCTTCTAAATAATTGACAATTTGTTGATATGCAACCTTAAACACACTTTGGTTTGGTGGTAGATNCANTGTTGCATTGTTAACTAGTTTGCCATCTTTATCGTACAAAGTGGTTACTGATCGAGAGTATCCAGTTCGTAGTTGTCCCTCNGTTCCAAGAACGTCGACTGAAAATGCTCCTTTGGTACCGTGTTCACCTACATGGAACCCNTGTATACCGCTTTTAAAATGGATAATTGATCCGATGATTGATGGCTCTGGTTCGTAGCCTTCGGGAACTTGACCATNGCTTTGGTTGATGTGGGCACTTACAGACATAGGATCGTAACCTGCAAACTGACAGATCATATCCGTATTATGGATTGCAAAAGATAGAATTGTGGCTGGGCAATAACCAATTACAGACTTGACTTGGCCAACCAGTCCTTCTGCTACAAGTTCCTGTAATCTTAAAAGATGCGGTGCCCAATGCCGTGAATAGTCGACGATAATTGGAATGCGCTTTTCATTGGCAGTAGTTGTCATCTGATCAACTTCCTCCAACGAACAACCTGCTGGTTTTTCGAGAAAGATCGCTTTAACATCTGTTTTTAGCACATTCTGCATAACAGCAAAATGNTACGGGCCACGGACACAAACAGAAATNATATCCAGATCCTCATTTTCGAGCATCTCTATATCNGTATCGTAATAATTGATACTNNTATCTGGNAACCCGGGGCCCCATGTTTCTTTGAACTCTGTTTTTCGGTCTTCTGATAGGTCTGCTACAGCGACGAGATCTGTAGCTTCACATTGTCTAATGCCACCAGTGTGGCAGTATGGATGAGGGTCAGATGGNTTGGAGTAGCGAGCTGCTATGCTTCCTAATCCAATAATTCCAACACGGTACATAACTATCTCCATTTGAATTAAATATTAAAATGGATAACATTGAACTAGATCTATGTTATTTTTTCAAGAGAATTATTGTTGTTGAAAGATTAGCATGAGTTTGCTATTATTGCCCCGTTTATCAGGTTTGCAGTTAAGAGGAAGAAATGAAACTCGTAAAGACGCTTTTACTAACAGGAGAAAATAACCATGATTGGAAAAGGTCAGCCCCATATTGCAAAAATTTACTAGAAGAATCCAAGAAATTTGAGGTTGATCTAACGACAGATCCATCTGTTAGTTTGGCTGATAAAGATAAACTTAACGACTACAATCTCTTTTTTGTTGATTATAATGGCCCACAATGGGTCGATCCAGCGAAAGAAAATTTTATCAATGCCATTAGAAATGGTACGAACGTTTGTATTCTGCACGCTTCCAATAATGCTTTTGACGGTTGGGTTGAATATGAGGAGATTTGCGCTTTAATGTGGAGAACGGGAGCAGGCCATGGCAAGTATCACAAATTTGATGTCGAAGTTACGGATCCGGATCATCCCATTACAAAGGGGTTACCATTGGTATTTAAAGATCATCCTGATGAACTATATCATGGGCTGTCACACATGCACAATACGGATTATCATGTACTAGCTACAGCTTTNTCNTCGATTGATTCTGGTGGTACTGGGCAAGAAGAACCAATGGTACTAGTGAAGAATTACGGTGACGGGCGAATATTCCACCTCATACTTGGGCATGTCGGNGGNGGCGGTGGGATGGATACNTTTGAAAATCGNGATTTTCAGACGTTGTTACTACGTGGTTGNGANTGGGCTGCAACGGGAGATTGTGCANTGAACTGATGTTTTTAGGTGATATTGTCTAGNTGTTTAATTTCATCTTTTGATAATTCCCAACTNAACAGATCCAGGTTGTCTTTCAAGTGGTCGATTGAACTTGCTTTGGGGATAACAATCATATCTTTCTGAATNAACCACAATAAAGCAACTTTTGCGGTTGACTTATTGTGACGCTCAGCNATCTTGGTTAAAAGTGGTTCTTTCAGGATTTGGGTNCTTCCAAGCGGACAGTACGCAGTCACGGCGACATTNGACTCCTGGCAGTGATTTAGCAAGTCCGGTGTTTGATGGTGAATATGGTACGGTACTTGATTAACGTTGATTGGTGTTTTCGAGAGCAGTTTGGCTTGATCNATTAGGTTTGNGCTGAAGTTACTGACACCAATGCTTATTGCTTTGCCTTGACTNTGAACATAGTTGAATGCTTCGATTGTTTCTCTCAAGGGGACATCGTCACTAGGCCAATGAATCAGGAGTAAATCGACGTAATCCATCTGTAATTGGCCCAGNATCTCATCGCACTGAGCCAGAACCTGATCGTAGCTTAATTCAGTTCTCCATATCTTCGAGGTAATAAATAAATTGTCGCGTTTAATATCAGATTCAGCTATTGCTTGGCTTATCTCGCATTGATTCTGATATAACCAGGCAGTGTCAATATGCGTGTAACCAAGGTTAATAGCGTTTTTGACGGCGGATTTGCAAGCATCACCGCGTAAATCCCACGTTCCAAGCCCGATCATGGGCATCAAATTCCCATCTGCTAATCTGACATTTCTCACGTCTTTTTTCCTTGTTAACCAGATTTTCAAGTTTTGTTTGAAATCTTAATAGCATATCATAGCGGAGGAATCAATCATATTTATTTGATGGTATGAGTTGGATTTGCTAAAATTACTTGGCATAGGATATCTTGTTTGTCGTTATTTGNTTTTTCGTTTNAATAATTAATTCAATATTCAGTGTTGGAGAGTNCNGTGAGAGATGCTTTTTCAATNTTGCCTTTAATTTTACTAATCATTCTTAGTAGCCTTGGTTGCAAATCGGAAAGAGAAGTTTCAGGTGGAGATAAACCTTCTGTGCCAAATCAAGTGCTAAAACAGGTAAAGACCGCTCAGGAGCCGGTATCACGTGGTGAAATGAGCTACGCTGTGCCAGAGGGATGGGTTCGCCAAAAGCCGTCAAGCCCAATGCGGCACGATCAATTTTTGCTGCCGGGAGCTGGAGATAAGCCATCTGCTGAACTTGCCGTGTTCTCTGGTATTGGTGGGTCAGTNGAAGCAAATCTAGATCGTTGGTATAAACAATTCAAACAACCTGATGGACAAGAGACAAAAGACTTAATTGAACGGAAAAAAATCCAAGTTACTGATTTGACAGTTACGGTCGTTTCCTTGACTGGGACTTTTATGAAGTCACGTGCTCCTATGATGATGGGAGCACCTGTTGATGAATTGGGAGGTTATGCTCTTTTAGCGGCGATTGCCGAAACAAAACAAGGATTATGGTTCTTTAAGGCAACGGGGCCAAAAGACACCATAAATCGTTGGCAAAAAAGTTTTGATGAGTTTGTCCAATCTTTTCGGGTGAACTAAAACCTCGAGTGCTGTTGACTGTACCCGATTTTTATTTGTTTTCTACTGCGTAATAATATAGTTTTTGAAGTTTTCTAAATCTATTTAAGAACCCTACACAAGGAGAAAATTGTGGAATATAAATTTCCTTTCTTTTTAGTTATGACAGTGATCGTAGCGGGCCTAATGGCGTGTTCTGATAGCAGTGAAAAAAGTTCACCAATAAAACCGAAGGTGTCATCTCAATCTTCAGAAGATGACGTAGCTATTAAGCAGGCAGAAATTAATTTTGTTGCAGAGGAAAATGCTCTTAAAGAGGTTTTTACAAAACATGCTGAAGGTATTAGTAAAAAGGATCTCGATGAGATCATGATCTATTGGCTGAAAAGTGGTAGTGAGGATGTGTTCACTGCTTGGACCTTTTGGGCTGGTGCATTCGAGAAAAACGTTGGATGGGACGATATTAAGAAGGGATGGGTCGGAATTTTTCGTCTTCGTGGTGGAGATATGACAATTGAATTCTTGAGTGTGGCAATTGACTCAAGAGCCAAAAATGCAACCTTGCGTGCGAAGTATAAGTGGGCTGCTAGTGGTGATCTAATTGCTGATATGGGAAAAGATAAGAAGGATAAATGGAAAATCCGAGCCATTGATTACACAAATGGGAGGTTCGGAAAGCAGATTAAAGAATTAAGGAATCCTGCTTATAAAAACCCCTAAACCTTATACAATGTTAGCAAATTGGAGTTCCTCTAGTTTCATTTCTTGAGCGTTGACATGATTATGGATACTCAAAACATAATCTCTGGTGTATTTTAATCGAGTCTAGTAGAAGGTAACTGTGTTTTCCCTGAGAAGTTAGACACAGGAATGGAGAGTTTTGAGATCTTCAATTCCTGATTTTTTAAGGGGCTATGTAGATATGAAACAGGGAAGTTTTCTAGATTTTGTGAGCTAGTTNGGGGTAAGGCGTGGAACTGTATGAAATGTTTGATAAGTTTTGGTGTGTCTATTCGAATTTGAACCCAGATGCCAAAAAGATCCGAGATGTTTTATGCGAAGGACGAGAACAGACTAACGATCACATAGCATTTAGAACCCTTAATCTAGAAAATTTCGAAATAAGTAGATTAGCAGAACCTTTTATTTCTAGAGGTTATTCTCTAAAGGGAAGATATCATTTTCAGACTAAAAGGCTATTTGCGTGTCACTATGAACACACTGATCCATTGATACCTAAAATATTCATTAGTGAATTGTTAGTGGAGGAATTTTCTGATTTTCTGCAGGAAACCATGCGATTTATGGTCAAAAACGCACGGCCCTCTGCAGATTTATTCCTCGCGACAGGCCGTAAATGGGATGTTAATTATCAAATATATAGTGAGTTACTTCGTGAGAGTGAGTATGCTGCATGGTTGTACATTTTTGGATTTGTTCCTAATCACTTCACAATTTATATTAATCCATTGAATCACTTTGATAGTTTGGTAGAGGTTAATCAAGTTCTTAAGGAACGCGGTTACAAAGTTAATTCTAGTGGTGGAGAGGTTAAGGGGAGCCCTGCATTAGGTTTGGAACAATCTTCCACTCTAGCCTATAAAACAGAAATTAAATTTGATGATCTTACTACAGCCAAGAAAATTCCCGCTTGTTACTATGAGTTTGTCAAAAGATACGATTCGTTTAATGGATTTATTGTGGATTCAGCNGACANGATTTTTGAAAGTACAAATGTTAAGCAAGTGTNCAATGCAGAAGGGTAATTTTGTGTGATCAATTGGATTCTAATTGTTGTGTGGCTTCTAATTGTTGTGTGGCTTCTAAAAGAGCATTGGCCAAAAATTTTGGGTTNACTTCTTCTTTGCCACGAAATGTNTTGACCTTTTGCCCNTTAATTTTTAGTATTGCTAGATCNTTTCCNCCTAAGTGAATACCTACTTTTGCGTTCCGTGTTTCTCCAGGACCNTTTACTTCACAACCCATTATGGCGACAGGNATTGTGACCCCATGTTTCTCCAGAAGTTCCTCCGCCGCATCAACAATTTCTTCATAACCGACGGANGCATCACCNCGTCCGCAAAAAGGGCAGGAAATGATGTCGAGCATCTGATCTGNCAAACCGAGTGTTCGTAGAAGTTCCTTCCCTGTCAATACCTCTTCAACTGGNTCACCTGTAATTGANATTCGAATTGTATCGCCAATACCTTCCATTAAAAGNGTTCCGATACCAATTGATGATTTGACNTGGGATCTCCGTGGTGGACCGGCTTCAGTGACACCNAAATGGAGTGGNTATTGAACTTTCTCTGAGAAAATNCGATTGGCTTGAATCATGCGNAATGGATCGCTTGATTTNATCGAAACTGCAATATNNGTNAAATCATGATCTTCACAAATTTTGACGTGCCTCATTGCGCTTTCAACAAGNGCTTCAGCAGTGGGAAACGGNTATTTATCCAGTAAATCNTTCTCAAGAGATCCCTCGTTAATACCAATTCGGATGGGAATGTTTGCTTTCCTNGCTGAAGATAAGACTTGGGCNATCCGGTCTTGATTGCCTATATTACCGGGATTAATTCGAACTTTTGCAACTCCNGCATCGATTGCNTCAAGTGCNAATTTATAGTTGAAGTGAATGTCGGAAACAATTGGTACCGGGGATCGTTTGACAATCNCTTTNAGTGCATCAGCATCACGTTGCTCGGGAACAGCGACTCGAACAATCTGNGCNCCNGCTTCNGCACAGCGGTCAATTTGGTGCATGGTTTCGTCCACTTGACATGTTAAAGTTGTGGTCATNGTCTGNATTGAAACTGGGTTTTGGTTGCCAATNNNTACACCACCAACGTTAATCTGTTTCGTCGGACGTCGATTTNCAAATTTTNCNAGATCTTGCATCAAACTTCCTTNAGCTCCATTCTGGGNATTTCTAGTTTCCCGTTTNAAAAAACGGGTTGTGGTTTATCTCTTCTTCAACTGTTGTNGCCGGNCCGTGNCCGGGGAAGAGAACAGTATGTTNTGGCAGGGAAAGTAAATTTTCTTGTACGCTGGAAAGCAAATTTTCGTATGATATGGATGCATTTCCAACAGATCCAGCAAATAATGCGTCACCAACGATGACGGTTGACCGAACGTAGAAAGAACATCCCCCAGCTGTATGCCCGGGAGTATCAAGTGTTGTGATTTTCAGGTTGCCAACCGAAACAGCATCGCCATGTTTTAGCAATTTAAGATCATTTTTACTTCTCGGTTTAGGTTCATTTGCATGAATCCATGTTGGGCAGCTAAAAGCGTCTTCCAAATCCTGCAGTCCGTTTGCATGATCACCGTGTGCGTGTGTTAAGAGTATTAGCTTTGGATCTATGTTAATCTTGTTGATTCTTTCCATAATCGCCTTGGGATTTGCTGCAGTGTCGATGATAGCGGCTTCACGTGTCTCCGCACAGATCAACAAATAAGCATGTACAGGATAGCCACCTACCTTCGCGGTTATTGTTATAACTTCAAGTGCTGGATCGTATTTAGTTGCAATCGCATTCGGTGACCAACTCTCTGTTGCAATCGCATTTAGTTTATTGCTATCAAGTTGCAACGTGGAGGCGATCTCATCAACCTCATCACGGCTCGGTTTTCTGGTATAGTTTTCCATTTGCGAGATATCTTTTGCCATGACGCCCGATTCAGCAGCAACTCGACCGACGGTNAATCCAAGTCCTCGCCGTGCTTTAGCGATGATATCCCCAAACTCATCTTCAAGTATGAATGCCATTGTCTTTCCCTGGTTTATGCGTTTAATGGATTTTTAGGAGTCACATTTATTTGATTATGGAAATTTTCTAGATTAGATAACGCTTCATCCCTATTCCNTCCCATATTGGAAGTGCGTTNCCTGCTCCTTCAATCCAGTTAGGGGTAAGGACAACATGGTCGATTGTAACGCGGTTATTGGTGAAAGTGACATGAATCAACCCATCGCGACTTTGGATAATGGCAGGATAGTGGAAACTTCCTTCACCAGTAATAATATCGCGTTTGTATTTCCAAGTTTCTCCTCCATCTTCACTTATCCCAATAGTTAAAGGATTTCGCTTTTCCGGGTTATCGTTCCAAATCATAACAATTCGACCGTCTTCAAGTTTGACAGCGTCAAGGGCTGCATAAGGGCAGTGGTTTTGCGTAACTTCGGCTTCAGACCACGTTCGGCCGTAGTCATGAGAAACACTCTTGAGAACATTCGGATTTTTCCCAGATGGTCGTATAAGTGCTAAGATTGAACCATCGTCCCGCTGAATGAGCGACGGGTGTTGATTTTGTTCGCCTGGAATGCTGCCACAGACATTCCAAGTTCCTCCTCCATCTGCGCTTTTCCAGATTTGTGAATGCCATGATGTGAATTCTGTGCCAAACAGGATCTCTCCATTATCAAGTAGGGTTGGCTTGCACCTTGGAACATGTCCCCAATCTTCCTCGATCATCTCAACTTCTGACCATGTTTCACCATTATCGTACGATCGCTTCATTCGCAAATCGCAAGTTACCCAACGTACACCAGGTCCATGCTTGCCTTCAAGCTTGCCATGCATNGTNCCNTAGATTAGCAANACGGTNCCATCGTCGACTTGAAATAAGATGCCGTTTCCTTCAGGTTTNCNGGGAGAGTCAGCGACACTAATCAACGGATCGAAGCTGCCAACATCGCGTTGNTGGCGTGCTAAAACCCAAGCAGTATCGGGACGCGCTTCGCCCTCGCCTGCATAATATCCAACAATGAGATCCTCATTTGATAATTCNAGTATTACCGAACAATGGCATTCAGGGTATCGANTTGTTGGTTCTGCAACNGGTTCCCAAACTAAGATTGACACGACACACGCTCNTCTTTNTTGTATAATTTTTATGTCTNGGAATCCTTAATAGGCTAAGAATAGNTATTTATTNTATCAAATTTAGTGGAACTATTCAAATGCGACTTCTAATGACCAAAAAAAATGATGCTGCCACTAATATGGCAATAGATGAAGCTATATTTTCGAGTCAGAAGTCTGATTCTCGTCCGACGCTGCGATTTTATGATTGGTCATCAACCGCTTTTTCGTTTGGATATTTCCAGCGGATTTTTGAGGAGATTAACCCCTCAGAATGTGATGACCTTGGAATCGATCTGGTTCGTCGTATTACTGGGGGAGGTACAGTAATTCATGGTTGGGATGTTACCTTTTCAGCTATATTTCCTAAAACCGAATTGGATGTTGGATTGCCAAGTGGTATCTCAGCTGGATANCAAGTGATCAGCGACAGTATAACTAGNGGGTTGCGAGAAATTGGTATTGAAGTTAATCAGTATGGTCGATCTTTGGATTCGTCACTTCCGAATATTTGTATTACTAATCCTGCTAAATATGATGTGATGATTAATGGTAGAAAAATTGCTGGTATTGCACAACGTCGAAACTCGGTTGGACTGCTGTTCCAAGCTTACGTNGCGCTTGATATCCCNTCCCATGATATCTTGGCTATGATCTCAAAAAAACATGACTGTGAACAAGTGGTACAGATGAAGGCAACCAGTATTAATCAACACCAGTCACGAAGNTTTTTACGGACCGAAATTGAAGAAACAATTCAACGTGGTTTCGAAAAAATATTAGGTCGTGGTCTTGCCGAAGATAAGTTGGTACCTAAGGAAATGGAAATGGNCGAGCAACTGTTCAAAACAAAGTATTCTACTGAAAGCTGGAATTTTCGAAGGTAATGAAAAGACGGAATAAATTCTTGGTTTTTNTCTTAGTTTTTGTTNTTTGTATATTCGTCAGTGGATTTTACTTTCTGGGGTCAAGTTACGTACATCAGAAAATCCGTTTGCAGCTTGAAGAGCAAGTTGCTAATCAGATCAGCAAAACCGTCTCAATTGAACAGATTTCCGGTAACGTCCTCAGTGGACTTAAAATCAGTAAGGTAGTGATTTACGACCTTACACCAGAAAAAACTCGTTTTTTTTCAACGGATTCAGTAGAAGTTACATATAGACTTTACGGATTGTTGTTTGGCAAGTTTCTGGTTACCAGANTAGACATCAAAAGGCCTGAATTCAATGTTCNNGTTAANGAGAAAGGGGAAGTTAATCTAACTAAATTGTTTCCAGCGCCAAATCCTGATGTTTCAAGTGGCATATTTCAACCGCTTATCTCTCATGTTAGGATTGAGAATGGTATCTTCAATCTGGAAGACAAAATGCGTCGTTTGAAAATTTCTGTCAACGGAATTTCTAGCAGTATCCAAGGCCCTTTAGGGCAATGGGAGCATACAGGTAAACTTAATGTCCAAGATGGNTTTTTCGAAGTTAATGGAGTTCGNACACAAATTGAGGAAATTCAAACTCAATTTTCTCTAGTTAAGGATTTAAGAGAACTCAAACAGATGCGAATTGNTTTNGGAGGTTCAACGCTAACNATTTCAGGNCAAGCTAATGATTTGAATGACTTGGATGCAGAAGTGAATTTGGATCTTGACTTTCAAGATCTTGCCAAATTTTACACGAATCAGATCATTGAGGGTAAAGCACAGATACATCTTAGCATCAGTAGTTTGGCTGAGAAAATCAATGGCCAGCTATCAGCTACTTTTCCCTTTTTGCGAACAAATGGAGTAGAAATCCGAAATGTCTCCACACGAGCTGAGTTTACGCGACACCATTTCCGNATAACTGAGATTGTTGGAGAATTAGCTGGTGGTAAGATTTCTGGTTATGCAGAAGTAACCCAAAGTAATGNGGGTATCAAATACCATGGTTTGATTGATCTCGTCGATAGTCAAGCNACTGATTTTTTNCCAATGATACATGATCTGAGGTCATTTCTACGATCGAATGGGAAAGTAGATATTCATGTACTGTTTGAAGGGAATGGTCTTGATCCAAACGATTTTCAGTTGACTGGTGGGTTGGTCTATGATGAAGCTGACCTAAACGATATCGGAATTAAGGTGTCTCAAGCCAATTGGGAAATTAAATCAGGGTTGTTGGTAGCTACGGCTAATCTTGACGAAGCACTAATCCGGTTAGATGGTCCTCTTGGCTTAGCGGATGATCGTGATATCGATCTGCAAATCACCAAAATCGATGTTGATAAGTTATCAAGAATTGTCAGGATTCCTGATCTTGGTGGCGAAGGTAAGCTTAATGGCAAAATTTCTCCTTCGGATTTGACAGCTATGTTCGAAATCCCTAAGGCGTCACTTTTCAATGTTCCGATTGGAATACTAACCGTCCAGTTCCAATATCGAGACGAATATGTATACATAAATCAAGGACTTTTGGTGAAGAATAACAGCCAGTTAGTATTAAAAGGTAAAGCTCATCCAGTTGGGAAGATCCCTGTTGATCTAGTTCTATCTATTGAGCCGCTCCAGATTGCTGATTATATTCGTTTGGTTGGACACGCTTATCCAATTCAAGGCACGGCCACAGGGAAATTGATCCTTGATAATACACTTGAACATTTAAATGGGCGGGGGGTACTTGAAATTGTTGATGCTGAGGCATGGGGATTAAAGTTTGATTCGCTCTCTCTACCACTTGAAATTGAAAGTTACGATGCGATTATCAAGGATTTTGAACTCTCATCTCGTTCTCAAACCGGTATTTTAAACGCGAAAGTGACGGACAGACTCGATTATGAAATTGATTTCCAAAGCGAGCCGATGCGTCTTCATGAACTGCTTATTGCAAGGGGGCTTGATGAGATCGAGTTAGATGCTAGTATGATCCTCAATGCAGTGGGTAGGGGACATACAAGCGAGCCGCACATCGATCTGACTTGCGATTTTATAGATGTGAGTTTCTCGCGGAATCCCTTGCCAGACGTGAGTTTAGTTGGTATTTTCACTAAAGAGATTCTTTCCTTTGAGGGCTTCGGTTTCGATGAAACTTGCCGAATACATGGTACAGTTAGAATGGAAAAGTCAAATCCTTATGAAATCTTTGTCAAAGGCCGAAATATGGATGCAACATCTATTTTTCCAATTATTAATCCATTACTCGGGAATCGTTTTGGTGGTGTGGCGGATGGCAGAATTGAGATGACAGGGAAATTAGTTGATCCGCTAACTGCTAGGATGAAGATGGATTTGACAAAGTTTGAAGTTTCATCTGATACAGGGAACTTGGTCAGCCCTGACAATGAAATTGTAAAGCTTCGTTATGAGGGCGACGTTTGGTATATTGACTCGCTTGTTCTCGCTAGTCCGCGGAATTCGGTTCCAATAGTCAGTATGATGGATTCATCAATTTCGCCTAGGCATATGGAGTTTAAAGTTAAATCAAACGAGTTTAAAATCCAAAATCTCACTGACCTATTTCCTGAAATCCCAATTGTTTTCTCCGGTTTAGCTGGTTACAATTTGAATGTTACGGCGACTGAAGCTGAAGGTAATATTGAAGATCCAAGATATGAACTTAGTTTTGCTGTACCGAATTTGGAAGTCAAAACTAGACATGGTATTATCAACGTTACAAGAGCAAAAGGGCAAATTCTCTATGAGAATGACCAACTGAGGATTCCCTCGGCGAATTTCCTCCTGTTTGACAATCAAGTTCAGATGTGGGGAACATTGCCAATTTCCAATCAAAGCACAAAACTTCCGTCCATTTCAGATTCGATAACAAACGACACGAAGATTTCGATTCAAAGTAGCAGTTTTCAGATCGGATCGCTGACGCGTTTTTTTTCGGAAATATCTGAGCTCACAGGTAATCTCGATCTACACGCTCAGATTGGGAACTGCTTGAGTCAACCTTCGATCAGTGCAGTGGTTGATTTGAACCAAACATCCTTAAAGTTATTCGATTTTCCTGTTCCCGTTCAAGATCTTTCTGCATTGATAAGTGTGTCCAGTGTTTCGTCTGGCCAAATACGAATTATCACGGAAAGATCAAACTGGAAAATCAATGATGGTTTTTTCGGTGTTGGTGACGCAATCTGTAATGTGAATCTGGTTAATTTTCGCCCCGAAATTGACAGTTGGATGCTCTCCATCAGTGGAGACCATGCCAATTTGGCCGATATTTTTAGCTACTTGATGAGTGTACCCCAATCANCTATTACTGGTTACACCGATATGCAGCTTACAGTTGAGGGTTTAGGCGATAGGATTGATGCTACAACAGCAAAACTCATTTNTCAGAATCTGAATCTTAGGGTGGCAAATGAAGAAATAACCGAAGTTGAGCCATTACAGGTTACTTTCTCTGATCGCAAATTTCGGGTTACCCCAATTAAACTCGGTCAAGTACCGTCGGTGACTGAGTTTTTGTCAACGAATTGGATAGAAATTTCCGGAGAGATTGACCTTGATGGGAACTTGACTCTACAATTTAATACAGATAAACTTCCGCTCTCAGTTGCCTTGGCAGTAGGGGATTTACCTAACCGAATCAATGGTGTCTTAAATAGCCAAATTCATGTTAGTAACCACCTACGTCAGCCAAATATTGAAGCAATATGGACCATTGCAACTGATTTTGAAGATGGAAGTCCAGAGTTTAAAGGAAGAATCACATATCTAGATCAGCTANTTACTATTTATGAAACTGAACTTGTTGGATACAATAACCGCTTGCAATTGTTGGGTCAGATACCGATTAACCTTTCACTAGATAGGATGAAATTGTCGGACCGTTTTCTCAAATTACCAATCAATGTGCAGTTAAATGGAGGTCAGGTTGATCTCAGTTTTATTGCTTCGTTTTTTCCTGAAATCGACAAGAGTAGTGGTATAGCCGACATTGATTTAAGGTTAGCAGGCACAGCAGCCCGGCCCTATCTTGATGGGATATTTTCAATTGAAAACGGAAATTTACGGTTTGTTGATAATTCCCTGCCAATTTCACAAGGAAGTATATATGCGAAGGCGGTCGACGGGTATATTGATGTAACTAATTTTACTTGTTATATTGGTGAAGGTAAATTTGATGCTCGGATGCAACTTATGACAGATGGGCTCTATCCAACGGATTTTATAGTAAAAAAAATTGTAATTCAGAATGCAGACATTGCCGATTGGAGCCGAAGCTTTTTGACAGAAAGGTTTTTCCCTAAACTTAGCGGTAAAATAACTGCTAGTGGGGTACTGGATATACCAATCAATAAATTTGTTAGTCGTGGAGTAACTGATTGGACTCCGCAATTACTGCTTCCCTTTAATGTACAAAATATAATCGCGTATGCCAAGAGTGATGTGGAGATAGAGGAGCTGACTCTTGAAAGTTTGGACTATCGTGTTACCAATAATAAAAACATAAATATTGTACTTAAGGATCGGAAGTTGCATATTCAATCGTTTCTATTAACAGATGTAACGGATGTGACAGTGGTTGATCCACTAAAATTAGAAGGCAGAGGTTTTTGGGAACTTGATGGGAATTTAGATTTCGTTATGAAAATGCGAGATTTTGATATAAGTTTCCTCTCCGATCTGGTTCCATCTGAGTATCCAATTCGCGGGAAATTAAATGCTAACCTACAGATTAACGGTACTGACGCAAATCCAGAGTTAACATTGGAGTGGTTTCCTGCTAAATCTTCGGCACTGACCATCGCCAATGCGGAAATCGATGATTTTACTGGTGAAATTACTTACGAAGACCAAGTGTTTCAGATTGGTAGGGAGTTTGTTACACTTTCAATCGGCCCAAATCGTGTCCTCCTTTCTGGAGCGGTTCCGTTTGATTTTTCAATACGTGATGCGATAGCCTCTCCATTGCCTCGGCCGATTGAAGGCAGAATTGATTTTGATATAAGGACGCTTGATTTTCTACCCATGATTTTTCCTCAATTCGGTTTTGTCGATGGAGTTGGAATGTGTAACATAACAATTGGTGGCAGCATCGATTCTCCTCAGTTGAAAGGAGTAACTAGCTTACGTGGTGTTGCTTTTCGACTTCCAGAGGCGTATATCAGTGTAGATCGAGCTCGGTTAGAAGCAAACTTTACCAATGAAGGAGTTACTATCCGCCAGCTTAAAGGCAATTTAAACGGTGGTAAATTCACGGTGGGAGGTTCGCTTGGCTCGAGATGGTTAGACGTAACTGAAATGAACACTTGGGCTACACTAGAAGATGGTTGTATTTTTCAAAATCCGCAGCTCTATTGGGTACGGTGTGACCGTGTTGATTTGACTATGATTGGCGATGTTATTCCCTCAGGTAAGGTCAGACTGCCAGTTGTAAGAGGAACTGTTCGCGTCGCTGATGGTCGGTATAAACGCCCTTGGCGGGAATTGGCTAATGAATGGATTAACCAAGAATCGGCAGGGATTCAATTTGAAGTATTATCGGATTATCCAATTATTCGCCACCTACGTTTGGATCTGGATGTCATTGCTCCAGGAAACATTTCGATGGTTTCGGATCTTGGTGATTTCAACGATATTAAGGTGTCAGTAAATGGTAAAGTTGTCGGCCCAATTCAAAGGCCAGTTTACAATGGGAGNGTTAATATCCTTGAAGGTGAATTCCAAGTTTTTGCTATTGATCATCCGTTTACAATCAAAGATGGATCATATGGGGAGAATACGGATCCTCTTCGCATTAAACCATATTACGAAATCTACGCCGAGACGTCGGAACCAATCCGAGGCGTTAGTTTACGTAATTTGGATACAAAGGATGTAAAAGTTAAATTACATATGAGTGGCTATTTAAATGAATCTCACAATCCCGAACTGGAAGTGGAAATTTTGAACAGTGAAATTGGTGATAATTATCAGCTGACACTCACGCAAATGGAAATCCTTTCCATTCTAACTTTTGGGGACACAGAATCTTTGTCTTTAACGGATGTTGGGACGATGAGTAATAGTGGNAGAGAGGTTATGCTTCGACAGGGAGAACGGTTTGTCGGAAATTCAGTTGCCAGATTGGCGGGACTCCGTGAAGCTCGGGTTAACCTGACTGATCCTCTTAATCTCGAAANCCGTTCTGATCTTTTTCTCGCTGATAGAGATTTTATGGTGGATCCACTNTTAGATTTACGCAATGATTTTTTGTTGACTCTCGATGATCCGATTTCAGNAATAGACCCAAGTGGNNAAATTGAGTCCACAGGGCTAAAGGAAATTTCGAAAAGATTAGCAATTACTTATTCAAATAAAATATCTTATCTAAATAAATTGAGTGAAAATACCCCTTATATAGAGGTTGAGTATCAGATTAACAAACACATGTCTGTGGCCGGTGANAGATANAGGATAAACCAAAGTACGGAACGATATGGTATCGATCTCAAACTTGAACTGGAATTTTAGGAATCACTTGGCTTTTTTCCTAAATCTTCTCTGTTTCTTGATAAAGTTGGTGTCCACTTTCGTGTTGCTGATTCTACATACTGAATCACTTCGTGCTGGCATACTTCCTGTGACTCAAATTGAATATTTGTTTAATGGTGAAATTCTTGATGAATCCTCGATACTTTCGCAGGCTTTGATCAGTAAAACTGACATTGAACGTGGGGATACAGTTTCCCATTACAAAATTCGTCGATGTGTGGAAGCAATATACTCAATTGGAGATTTTTCACAGGTCAGGGTAGTTGAAAAAGAGATAGAATCCGGAATCATACTAGTATTCCAACTCACCTCCAAAATCCGAATTTCTGAGATAAAGTTTGATGGGAATATTCTTGATAGGGATTTTGTACTTGAACAGATCCATTCTGAAACTGGGAAAGAATATTCAGAAGAAATCGCGCAGAGAGACGTAAGAAGGATTCTCAGTCTTTATATGGATTATGGGTACTTCAATGCTCGTGTTCGTTTCACAGTTCCACCAAAAAAACGTTCGGCTGACGAGATTCCCCTTCGCTTTGAAATTGCGCCGTATGCTCGAGCAACGATTGGAGTTATAAAGTTTATCGACAATCTGGCTTTTAATGACAAGGATATTCAAAGCGCCTTAGAGATTGAAAGCAGCCAATTTTACCAGAAAAAAACTGTCGAGAAGGAAATCTCTCGCCTCAGAGAGCGGTATCGTCAGAAAGGTTATCTGTCAGTTCAAATTGTGTCAAGTCAGGTGTATAATTCTAGTCTGAACACGACTGCCTTGACCTTTCGTATTGTTGAGGGAAGGAGAGTCATCGTTAAGCTAATTGGTAGCGGTTTTGATAAAAAGGTGTTACGCGAAAAACTAGAAATTTTTAAACAAGGCAATTATTCTGATTATGTCCTTCGAAGTAACGCCCAGCGGATTCGACAAATCTATCAGCAAAAGGGTTACTATGATCCACAAGTTAAGTTTCGAATTACCAAGGAATCAAAAGAAGGAGTTGTGATCACCTTTGACATTGATCTTGGCAAAGTGCCACGAATCCGAAAAATTGATTTTGTTGGTAATGATGCTTTTAGTAATTCGGATCTTCTGCGACAGATAGTAACTAGAAAACGAAGTTTTTTCTCTTTTCCTGGTTTAGGTTGGTTATTTCCCGAAGGTGTTTTTGATCCGATGGCCTTTGATAGAGATCGAAAAGCTCTTGAGATTTTTTATAAGAAGAACGGATACTTGAATACTAGAATTAAAGTTGAAAAACATGTTAATTCCAAGACAAATCAACTTCATCTGCAACTTAAGATCGACGAAGGGATACAACAGCAAATCGATAATCTTAGTTTTGAAGGCAACACCATTTTTGGTGAGGATCAATTGGTATCTGTTATTTCAGCTCGGCTAGGTATGCCTTATAGTAAAGAATTGGTGGAACAAGACCAACGTAAGTTGGAGATATTGTATGATAGAAAAGGTTACATTTACACAAGTATTGAACCCAAATATGATGAATCGACTGGAATACTCATTTATCGTGTTGCAGAGAACAAGCAAGCACGGCTTGGCAAATTCTACATCCATGGCAACCTAAAAACAAAAGATCATGTACTACAGCGCGAGTTTGAAAACGCTGGACTGAAAGAGGGAGAGGTCTTTAGTTTTGAGCGATTGATGGATGCTAAGCGGGAACTATTTTTGCTTGGACTATTTCACTCAATTAGCATTCGTACACCCGATAGGATTGATCAAAAAGAGATACTTGATATTAATGTACGGGTTGAAGAAAGGAAACCCGGATCAATTAGTTTAAGTGGTGGGTATAATCCTTCAAGTGAAATATTTTCNTTTAANAGCATGCGAGGAACGTTTGGTTTAAATTATAATAATTTATATGGTCGGAATTTAAGANTGAGTACCAAAGCACGATTTGGTACAGAAGGGANCCTTTATGANACAACTCTCATCGAACCTTGGTTAGTTGGTGATACGATAGGAACATTTCGGGTTTTTGAGGATAATCTNCAGGAAATCAGNGATATTACTCGAGCGAGAGGTGGTATCGCGAGTCTGATTAAGAGACTAGGGATTAATAATAAATTCTCTGTTCAATANAAATATCAGGAACTCCGTCAGAGNAAAAGAGANCTGGGGACAACAGTGAGCAGTTTNGGATTATCCTTNCATCGTGANAATCGCAATCATCTTTTCAACCCACGAAATGGNCAATTAAATGAATTCATGATTGAATATGCTGGTGGNCTGTTGTCAGGAGCAACAAGCTTTATCAAAGTTACAACCGATCATCGNTTTTATGGAGATGTTGCCGATGTNATTTTTGCTAACGCGATTCGGCTCGGTTTTGAAAAAGGGCTTCGAAATCAGGTAAGGTTGCCTTCTTTTGAACGCTTTCGTATTGGAGGAGCCACCACGGTTCGGGGTTATGACGAAATGTCCTTAGGGCCTTTGGATGAATTTGGTAATCATCGAGGCGATGTGATGTTCGTCTTTAATACGGAACTTCGTTTNCCCNTATACAAACTAGTTGGTGCTGCGATATTTTTTGATTTGGGTAATGTATGGGANGAACCAAGAACCCTCAATGGTCTGATTAANGATATTCGTNTGAATCAACCTTGGTCAGCACTTGGTTTTGGTTTACGAATAGACACTGCACTGGGGCCTGCACGTTTAGATTATGGAATTCCAATTGATCAAAATGTAGATGGTAAATTGCATCTTGCACTNGGGCATGCTTTTTGAGNGNATTCATTCAGTTTTCGGAATGGATATTTGCAATTAACTGGTAGATAGCCCGTTATTCTGAAGACATGTATCTTGGATCAAGATATGATGGGTAGTGCATCATATTAAGCGTGCAACATTTGTTTGGAGGAATGTTGTACGCATTTTATTTCGTTCACATGCTACAGGCAAAGTTCTTTAAGCTGGATTGGGAATTNAATATCTCTGTTTCGGGAGAAAAATCTTGACAAAGTTTTTTCTCTATATGTATAATTTTAGCTTGTCCGTATTATAGGCTGGCGTAGCTCAATCGGTAGAGCAAGTGATTTGTAATCACTAGGTTGGAGGTTCAAGTCCTCTCGTCAGCTCCAGTGCGTCGGATGGGGAGATAGCGAAGCTGGCCAAACGCGGCAGACTGTAAATCTGTTCCCTCAGGGTTCGGCGGTTCGAATCCGTCTCTCCCCACCATTTTTTGCGGGAGTAGCTCATTTGGTAGAGCCTCTGCCTTCCAAGCAGATGGTAGCGGGTTCGAGCCCCGTCTCCCGCTTTGAGTTTGAGATGCCGACGTAGCTCAGTAGGTAGAGCACATCATTGGTAATGATGAGGTCACCGGTTCAATCCCGGTCGTCGGCTTTGTATTTGAGTTGTTTTTGTAAGACCATATTTATTCTAAACCTTATGTTATAGGCCATTAGCTCAGGCTGGCTAGAGCGTCGGTCTCCAAAACCGAAAGTCGGGGGTTCGAATCCCTCATGGCCTGNCTTATTATCGTTTCAAGTTTGGTGCGTATGATAGCTCGTATTAAAAAGTATGTCAGAGAGATTTTCCTGGAATGGGAGAAGGTTTCTAAGCCGGATTGGAAGCAGGTTAAAGCGAATACGCTTGTTGTTATTATAGCAACCTTAATTCTGGGAATTTACATTGCGTTAATTGATGGAAATGAGGATTTTCCGGTATGGGTAACCTCAGATATTATTTTTGGACCAGGCTTGATACTTTTATTTGTTCTATTGATAGTTCCTCTCTCGTGGTTTGCTAGGAGATTCACATCGAGATGGGAAATTCTAATTCCGGTTTCGCTCGCTCCGTTATTGATTACGTTGNTCCTTCACTACATCGTTATGCCAAGTGACCCTGTNTCTGGTTTCGGTATTGCTTGGCTTCGCGAACTGTTTATGAAGTAAGAGGGTTATCCTAAATGATTGATGCTACGATTGATGCTACGATTGATACTACGACGGGTTTTTGGTATATTATCCATATTTATTCTGGACACGAGAAAAAAGTAGAAATCAATCTCCAGAAACGTGTTCAGGCGATGAGGCTTGATAAGCAAATTNTGGAGGTTATCGTTCCTATCAAAGAAGTTGCTGAGGTCAAGAACGGTAAACGTCGCGTCGTAGAGCGTCCTTCTTATCCAGGTTATATCCTTATAAAGACATCTGATGAATTGAAGGGCAATTCTGAAAACCCAGATGTGCTGCGAAGTTGGCAATTGGTTAGAGAGACACCGAGTGTCATGGGGTTCATTGGATCTTCGTCGAATCCCGTCCCTCTTAATGAAGAAGAAGTTAATCAGGTTTTAAATCTGTCATCAGGCGGTGGGAAACCGGAACCTATCCTTGAGGTTGATTTTGTCTCAGGTGACCAAGTTAGGGTCATTGAAGGGCCTTTCAAGGGGTTTCCCGCGGAAGTCAACGAAGTGGATAGAGAGCGACAACGTTTACACTTAACAATTTCGATTTTTGGGCGCTCCACACCAATAGATCTCGAGTTCCTAGAAGTCGAAAAAATATAGATTTAAATTATCAAATAAAACGAAAGATTCGTAAAAATGGCAAAAGCAGTTGCTGGAATGGTTAAACTTCAGTTAGTTTCTGGGCAAGCAACACCGAATCCTCCTGTTGGTCCTAGCTTGGCTCCGTATATGATTAACATTCCTGAGTTTATTAAAGCTTTCAATGGTAAAACTCAAGATCAGATGGGGCTTGTGGTTACGACTGTCATAACGTGTTTTGAAGATCGTTCCTATGAATTTGAAGTTAAATCGCCGCCTGCTTCTGTCCTATTGAAGCAAGCCGCGCAGCTAGCCAAGGCTTCTGGGCAACCAAACCGGGAGAAAGTTGCTACTATTAATAGCGAACAGGTTAAGGAAATTGCTCAAATTAAATTGCCTGACCTAAATACGAACGATATTGAATCGGCAATGCGCATGGTTGCTGGTACCGCGCGTAGCATGGGTATTGTTGTACAGTAAAGGAGTTTTATTTTGGCGAGAACGAAAAGGTATCAAAAAGCTTTTGAACTTGTGGATCAATCTAAGCGATATGAGCTTGATGAAGGAATCTTATTACTTAAAAAAACAGCTGGTGCGAAGTTCGATGAAACGGTTGACTTAGCTACCCGATTAGGGCTGGATTCGCGGCAAGCGGATCAGAATATTCGGGGTACGGTTGCTCTTCCACATGGCACTGGAAAGCAGGTACGTGTGGTTGTTTTTGCTGAGGGATCAGCTGCACAGGAAGCTGAAGAGGCTGGCGCGGACTTTGTTGGGGTAGATGAGCTGGTTGAAAAAATCACTGGTGGTTGGTTTGAATTTGATTCAGCCATTGCTCATCCAAGTTTGGTAAGAGAGATTATGCCGAAGTTAGGAAGAATTCTTGGGCCTCGTGGGCTTATGCCGAATGCAAAATCCGGTACTGTTACGGAACAGGTTGGTGATGCTGTCCGCGATGTAAAAGCAGGACAAATTGAATATCGTCTTGAAAAGGAATCAGGTGTTGTTCACGTATTGGTTGGCAAGATCTCGTTTGATGACAATCAGATTAAGGATAACGTAAATGAGGTTATGTCTGCTTTAGTCAAAGCTCGACCAGCTACAGCAAAAGGACGATATATTGAGAGCGTAGCTATTTCATCCACGATGGGTGTTGGTATTCGCTTAGAGCCTTCGCAGTTTGTTTAAGTGAAATTAGGTAACGAAATAAAAGAAAAATAAAAAACTGAATATGTTCTCAGGCCAGTCGTAGATAGCAGGTGCGTTTGCTTAAATTTTATTGCCTGCCGAGATGGGTTTGGTTCCGTATAACGTATATGATATCGGAATTTTGCCTCCTACTGACTGGAGGCTTTTTTATTGTGTAGTTGGAAGAGGAGACTATATGCCGAATCAGAAAAATATTGATCAGGTTAAATTAATTCAAGAACAGTTTGAAAACAACGAAGTTGTGATACTAACGGAGTTCCAAGGGCTAAATGTTTCTGAAATTGGAGAATTGCGTGAAAAGCTTCGTCAAGCGGATGTTCGCTACAAAGTCTTCAAAAATAGGTTGATTGCTGTAGCCGCAGGTGATTTAGGAATCGAGGGGTTGGAACCCTACTTGTATGGAACAACTGCAGTAGCTATGGCTGATGATCCTGCGACTATAGCGAAAGTGTTACTAGATTTTGGTGAAGAACATGAGGATCTGAAGATTAAAGGAGGAATTCTTAATAATCAAGTAATTGATGCGGAAATGGCAGCATCTTTGGTACATATGCCATCTAAAAACCAACTATTAGCACAAGTTGTTAGTGGATTGAATGCACCAATATATGGTTTGGTATATGTCTTAAAAGCAGGTAATCCAGTATCGGGGCTTGCGAATGTGCTAAGTGGAACAATTCGACAGTTTTCGAACGTAATTCAGGCAATTGCAGATTTAAAGGAAAACCCGGAAGGAACTTAAAACGGTTTGTTTTGTTTTAGGGTTGCTATTTATTTATATTATAATTAATAAGGAGAATAGAAAATGGCTGATATTGAAAAGCTCATCGACGAAGTTAGCAATATGACAGTATTAGAACTCTCGGAGTTAGTGAAGGCTCTCGAAGAGAAATTTGATGTTAGTGCGGCCGCTCCGGTAATGGCTGCAGGTATGATGCCGGTAGCTGCAGAAGTCGAAGAAGTTGTTGTTGAGGAGAAGACTACGTTTGATGTTCAGCTTAAAGAGTTCGGTGATCAGAAGATCAAGGTAATCAAGGAAGTGCGTGCTATTACTGGACTTGGTCTTAAAGAAGCCAAAGTTGCGGTCGAAGAAGCTCCTACTATCGTGAAGGAAGGCGTTAGCCAAGAAGAGGCCGACGAAGTAAAAGAAAAACTTGAAGCTGTTGGTGCGGTTGTCGAAATCCTGTAGACTAACTAGACGGATTGGATTAGTGCTGGAAGCCGCATTGGCTTCCAGCACTTTTTTTATGCCTC
>PBXZ01000096.1:0-59033 GCA_002729415.1 Candidatus Poribacteria bacterium
GCCCGCGGGCACGAATCTGCTCTGCCACAAAGGCATGCTCTGCCCCCTTGGAATCGAGGGTTCCGAGAACCGCGATGGTGGGCATCGTTACTTCCGCTTGACCGGGATGGACTTGAACTCTCGCGTGAGGCTGGTGAGAGATTCCTCCACCGCCATGCGCTCCAGGCTGGAGGCTCCCACGAAGCCCACCGCATCGGTATGCTCATTGATGTAGGCTGCATCCTCCGGCGTCGAAATGGGCCCCCCGTGACTGAGGTAGATCACATCGTTGCGTACCGACTTCCCGGCCCCGATGATCTCCTGCGTGCGGACCGCTGCCTCCTCGATCGTCATGGTGGCGTCCACCACCCCGATCGATCCTCCAATGGTGGTTCCCACGTGGGCGATGATGGCATCAGCACCCACCTCTGCCATCTCCCGGGCCTCCTCCGGCGATCCGACGTAAACGATGGAGAAGAGGTCCATGCGGCGTGCCAGCCTGACCATATCAACCTCCTTCTGCACACTCATGCCGGTCTCCTCGAGAATCTGCCGGAACTTTCCATCCACAATGGAGTGCGTGGGAAAATTGTTTACTCCACTGAAACCCATGTCCTTGACCTGCCCGAGAAAGTGCCACATGCGCCGCCGCGGATCGCTCCCGTGCACGCCACAGATAACCGGAATCTCCTCCACCACGGGAAGGACTTCAAACTCTCCAATCTCCATCGCCACCGCATTGGCATCGCCATAGGCCATGAGGCCCGCGGTTGAACCGTGCCCCGCCATGCGGAAGCGCCCGGAATTATAGATGATAATGAGGTCGGCCCCTCCCTTTTCGATAAACTTGGCGCTGATTCCCGTCCCAGCCCCCGCCGCGATGATGGGCTCCCCACGGCCCAGGCTGTCCTGCAGCCGTTCGATCACTTCTTCCCGCGTATAGGGATTTCCTTTTCCAGTCCAGGGATTCGGCATCGGTTCAGATCGTAATTGTCGGCCCTCCCCTTAGCGCGCCCCCCGCCCGGGAACAAGCCTCCGATCCCCCCTTGACCATNGCAGTAGGGTTTAACCATGAACTCTGCCGGTCGATTGCTCCTTATCCTCGTCTCGCTCGCTCCNTGCCTTCTCATGGCTGATCTCAAACCACCCCGTGCCAAGCGCATTTCCCACAAGATCGGCGCACCGCACGGGCACACCCGCGACGATCCCTATTACTGGTTGAAGGAGAGGGACGATCCAGCGGTCATCTNCTATCTTGAGGCCGAAAACGCCTATACAAGAACCGTCCTGAAGGAGACCGAGGTNTTGCAGAANACCCTCTTCGAAGAAATCGTGGGACGCATCGTGCAGGACGACTCCACCGTTCCTTACCGCGAAAAGAACTACGAGTACTACCAACGCTACCGCAAGGGTGACTCCTACCCTCTCAGTTGTCGGCGGAAAGCCGGCACGGAGAAGGAAGAGATCATGTTCGATATCCCGGCCATNTCCATNGGCCACAAGTTCTTCAGTNTCCGCACAGGGGAAAGAAGCTCCAATGAAAAGATCGTGGNCTTCTCAACCGACATCCAGGGCCGCCGGATCTACACTCTCCAGTTCAAGGACCTCGAAACCGGCGAGATNCTTCCTGACAAACTGGAGGAGGTCACCGGCAACCACGCCTGGGCCAATGACAACAAGACCATTTTCTACACCCGCCAGGATCCGGAAACCCTCCGCTCCTACCAGGTCTACCGCCACATCCTCGGCACGCCCGCACAGGACGATGAACTGGTATTCGAGGAAAAGGACGAGACCTATCGCTGCTACCTCTACAAGACCAAGTCCGAACGCTTCATCGTCATCGGGTGCAGCCAGACCCTCTCGGACGAATTCCTCCTCATCGACGCCGACCAACCCGATCTGGAACCGCGGGTATTCAGTCCCCGCCGCCGCAACCTTGAGCACAGCATCGACCACTGGGGTGACCAGTTCCTCGTGCGCACCAACAAGGAGGCCCCCAACTTCCGCCTCATGATCACCCCGGTCGGNAAAACTGCCGAGNAGAACTGGAAGGAGATGATTCCCGCCCGTGAAGATGTCTATCTGAGCAGCGTGGAGGTGTTTCGGGATTATCTCGTGGTGGTGGAACGACGCAATGCCCTCAACCGCATCCGTATCCGCGCCGCGCAGGGGGAATGGCACGAGATTGACTTCGACGAACCGGCCTACTCGGCATCGCTCGGCGTAAACGCCGAAATGAACACCGGGACCCTCCGCTTCAACTTCGAATCGATGAGGACTCCCGNCAGCGTCTTCGATTACAACATGAGNACGAGGAGAAAGACNCTCCTCAAGGAANAGNAGGTNCTGGGTGGATTTGACNGGAACGACTACCGCACCGAGCGACTTGACGCCCCCGCAAGGGACGGAACGAAAGTCCCCATCTCCCTTGTTTATCACAAGCGTGTGAAGCGAGACGGATCGGCCCCGCTCTATCTCTACGGTTACGGCTCCTACGGATCCAGCATGTCGGCTGGCTTTCGCAGCACGATGCTGAGCCTGATCGACCGGGGATTCGTCTACGCCATCGCCCACGTCCGTGGCGGCCAGGAGCATGGACGTCACTGGTACGAAGACGGCAAGCTCATGAAGAAAAAGAACACCTTCACCGACTTCATCGACTGCGCCGAATACCTCGTTAAAAAAAGATACGCCGATCCCGAACGAATCTTTGCGGGGGGAGGTAGCGCGGGGGGACTCCTGATCGGAGCGGTGGCCAACATGCGGCCCAACCTCTTTCGCGGACTCATTGCCGATGTCCCCTTCGTCGACGTGGTGACCACCATGCTCGACGATTCCATCCCGCTCACAACCTTCGAATATGACGAATGGGGCAATCCAGCCGACGAGGAGGCCTACCACTACATGCTCTCCTACTCCCCCTACGACAATGTCGCCTCGGTGGACTATCCCGCCCTTCTCATCCTGGCCGGCCTGCACGACTCCCAGGTCCAGTACTGGGAACCGGCCAAGTGGACTGCCCGCCTCCGCCACCGCTCAACCGGCAGCAATCCAATCCTCCTCAAGACCGATATGACCTCCGGGCACGGGGGAGCNTCCGGTCGCTTTGGTCGCTACCGCGATACCGCCCTTGAGCACGCCTTCCTCCTCAATCTCGCCGGATTGGAATGAATACCCCGGGAAGGACGGGGGTCTCATTCCCTGCATGCCCCCGATCTCCCACTTTCTTTTGAATCTCAATTTCTGGCGGACCCTCACCGCGATCACCGTCCTGATCCTGGAAACCAATGGCTCCCCGCTGTGGTGGACCGCGACTGTTCCCTGGGTATTGCTCAACCTTCCCGGTTTACTCCTCACTACCATCCCGGGCTTCCTCCTGCTCGCGGTCGCCGAAGGGAGCGCGCAGGCCGACTGGATGAGCGAACCCTTCCTCATCACCCTCTGCATTACCCTGCCTACCGCCGCTTCCATGGTGCTGAGCCGTTGCTGGCACCCGCTCCTCAGGAGAACCGGGATTTTCGACCAGTTTCACTACCCGGGAGCGTAATCGCCGGATATTTGATTCCCGCTGCCCTCCCCCCNCGCTCCCGCACCGGTGGCCTTTCCCCGATTGGGGCATGGCATGTGTTCTTCTGAGTGAAAAATTCCAAGAAAAATGCTGGAATCGTGTCCGCTTCCTAGTGGTCACCCTCCTTGACCGGGGCAAGCACACCATACACCCCGTCCAGACAACCGAATTCAGCTCATGAACAAAGCATCCCGATTCACCCACCCTATCATGCTTGCCTCTGCCACTCTGGCGGCCCTNATTCCTTGGATCTGCGCTCAGCAGGAGATCGGCTTCATCGAGAAATTTGCCCTTGCCGACGACCGCGGGGAAGCTCTCAAGCAACTCATCCCGGGCACCGAGGACTACTACTACTTCCATGCCCTCCACTATCAGAACACCAGACAGGACAGGCAACTCGCTGACATCCTTACCCAGTGGCACAAGCGCTTTCCGAACTCCGGTCTTCGCAACCTCATTCTCAACCGCGAGGCCCTCATCAATTACCCTCGCGATCCAAAGAAATCGCTGGAACATATCCGGCACGAACTGAATCTGCAGTTCAACCACCAACAGGAAGGCAAGGCCAGGGCCCGGGAGTTTCCCTCGGTCCTCAAACAGGAGGAAATCTCATGGGACAAATTCCTTGCTGATGCCCTCCGAAACACCCGGACCCTGCAGAATATCACCCGGAATGAATTCTTCGCCCTGCTCGCCAGCGGGCATGCCCTCACCGGAGCCCAGAGGCGTGATCTCCTCAGTCGCGCCGACAACCCCGATCTCCCCGGGTTGATCGCTCTCATCCTGGGGGATCTTAAAGGCGAGGAGAGCAGAGGGTTCGGCGAGTTCAACATTCATCGCGCACTCACCATCGCCCAGCTCGATGAACTGCGTGCCGGGAGGAAGGACCTCCTCCTCAACGCAAATTACGTTCACACCTACCTCGCCAAGCTGCGCCCGGGCGCCGACGCCAATCCAGCTGCCAGTCCGGAGGTCCGCAAGGCTTACCTGGAACGCGCCTGGAAGTTCGTCTCCCAGCTCGGACCCTCCTTCAATTCCCTGAAGGCACACCTTCTCTACCAACGTCTGGTATTTGATTACTCCCAGGGCGTGCATGATGCCGACCGCTTCATGACATACGTCAAGCTCCCCCGCCGTGCACCCTACGTGCATCCGGACTGGGCCAGAAAGGAGCGCGAGCTCTGGCGTCACCCCGCAAATCTTGGCCAGAACTTCCGCAACGTGACCGGACTGGCCCCTACCGGCACCGACGAACCGGTCGTCCGGAACTATCTCCTTCATTTCCTCAGGGAATCCGGAGACTACAAGGCCTACGCTCCCTACTTCAAGGAGAGCTGGCTCAAGGCGGTCTTTGCCGAAACCAAGATCGTCAACGGGATCGGTGACCCCGAGCGTTGGGCCTCCCTGCTGAGCCCCAGCCAGTTCCAGGCCCTGAAGGATCGGGTCGACATCGAGTTCGATCCCAACAATCCGGAACACTTCGGTGTCAGCGACAAAGTCAGCCTCCGCGTTCACCTCAAGAACGTGCAGACCCTGATCGTGAAGGTCTTTGAGGTAAACACCCTCAATTACTACCTCAAGCACGGCACCGAGGTCAGTACCGACCTCGCCCTCGACGGGCTGGTCACCAACCACGAACGCACCTTCGATTACAAGGAGGCCCCGCAGCGCCGGGTCCCCCGCGATTTCGAGTTTCCCGAGATCGAAGACCGGCGCGGAGTATGGATCGTCGAATTCATCGGAGGCAGCAAGAGCAGCCGGGCCGTCATNCGCAAGGGCCGACTCGACGTCCTCTCCGCCACCGGCAGCGGGGGAGAAGTGATCACCATCCTTGATGAAACGCGCAAACCAGCCCCCGGNGTCGCCGTCTGGTTCGGAGGCCGCCGCTATAAATGTGACGAAAAGGGACGCGCCCTTATTCCCTTCTCCAACGAGCCCGGCAAGCGTACCCCCGTCATCGAAGCCCCCGATGGCTTCGCCAGCCTCGCCCACTTCCAGCACTCGTCGGAATCCTACCAGCTCCACGCCGGTATTCGCCTCGACCGCGAGGCTCTTCGTCCGGGCGCCAAGGCCACCATAATGGTCCGCCCCACCCTCACCGTGGCCGGGCAACCCATCTCGCTGACACGTCTCGAGAAGATCCGCCTTGTCCTCATTTCGACCGATCTCGACGGCATCTCCACCACCAGCACCGTAAGCGACTTCAAGATCGCCTCCGACCGGGAAGCCACTCACGAGATCCGGGTTCCCAACCGTCTCTCCAGCCTCAACATCCGATTGGTCGCCGCTGTCAAGGTGGCCAGCCAGGGGCAGAAGGAGATCGAGCTCTCCGCCGACCAGGCCTTCACGATCAACGGACAACTTCGCAGTGACCGGATCAGGGACCTCTTCCTGAGCAGGGTGAACGGAAAGTACACCGTTCAGCTCCTCGGACGAAGCGGAGAGCCTGGCGTGGGTCAACATCTCAACGTCACGATCCGACGGCCCAATTTCAAGAATACCCGGNGCTTCACCCTGAAAACCGACAANTCNGGNGGNGTTGNGCTCGGNGCTCTNGATGGNGTCNNGAGCATCACTGCCCGGACCGCCGACAACCACCAGCGCGTCTGGCAGCTTCCCNNNGCCCGCCGCACAAATCCCGGNTTAATCCATGCCGTGGCCGGNGAAAGTANCCACCTTCCCTACGCCGGNACCCTGNCCCGGGAAGACCTGGCCCTCCATGCCATCTCCCCGGCCGGAATCACTTCAGACGCTTTCAAGGCCCTGTCTCTCAAGGACGGATTCCTCGTGGCCGACAACCTCGAACCCGGCGACTACCGCCTCCTCCTCAAGAAGAGCAACCAGTCCATCACTCTTCGGATCGCCAGGGGAACGGTGGCCAACGGGCACGTCTTCAACAGCGCTCGGACCCTCGAGTTGGTCGACCGGGCCCCCTCGCACCTGACGGAGCTGGTGGTCGACGGCAAATCTCTGGAGATCAACGTGGCGAATGCCGACAAGGCCACCCGCGTACACATTATTGCCACGCGCTTCCTGCCAGACTTCGACCTCTTTGGCTCCCTCGGCCACGCCCCCCGGGGCGGACTCTTCAGCGGCACCCCCGGCCACCTGCCCAACCTCTACGTCAGCGGTCGCAAGATCGGGGACGAATTCCGCTACATCCTCGAGCGGCGTTATGCCCGGAAACTGCCAGGCAACATGCTGGAACGCCCTGAGATTATTCTCAATCCTTGGGCCGTCCGCGATACCGAGGCGGAAGAGGAAACCCTCAAGGAGGGGGAAGATTACGATCGCGCCCAGCCCGGCAAGACAGGCGAGGCCAAAAGGTCCCCCTCGCCTCCTCCGCGCGGACAGAATGGAGATGGCGATCCTAGCGGCAGCACAGTCGATTTCCTCGTCAATGGTCCCGTCAACCTTCTCAATCTGCAACCGGACGAGAAGGGCCACCTCTCTATCGACCTCGACGCCTTCGGTGACCGTCAGCACGTGCACGTCCTCGTCCTCGACCATCAGGGTGCAAGCTACGCCGAGCTCTCTCTGCCNGANCGNGNAACCGAAATCGCGGACCTGCGNCTCCNCCNGGCCCTCGACCCGGATCGCCACTTCACCGAACAGGACTCGGTCACCCTCCTGAAGAAGGGGGAGCGCCTGGAGATCAAGGACCTGCGCACCGCGCGCCTTGAGGTTTTCGAGAATCTCGCCAGCGCCTACCGTTACCTGCTTGCCGTCCGGGANGANGCAACCCTGCGCCAATTCGAATTCATCCTCAACTGGCCGGATCTCAAGGAAGAGGAAAAACGCACCANGTATTCCCAGTTCGCCTGCCATGAGCTGAACTTCTTCCTCTGGAAAAAGGATCCCCGGTTCTTCGGGGAGGTGATCGCCCCCTACCTTGCCAGCAAACGCGACCAGACCTTCATCGACAAGTTCCTGCTGGGATCCAAGCTTAACCCCTACCTCGAACCGTTCGAATACGAACGTCTCAACTCACTGGAGCGCATTCTCCTCGCCCATCGCTCCGAGGACCGCCTCGAAAGCACGCAGTGGGATTTGCGCGACCGCCTCGCGCTCCACCCACCCGACCCTGCCCGCTCCAACCTGCTCTTCGATGGAGCGCTCGCCACCGGCGGACTGACCTTCAGCACACTCAATCAGGCCCGGGACAAGGCCAACGGGTTCTTTGGCCGGGTGGCGGACGGTATCGACGCACCAGCAAGCCCCCCGGCAGAGGGAAAACCCGCCGCCGGCGGGGCCGGGGCCGGTATCGCGGCAGGAACAAGCCGGGGCCGGTCCCTGAGGCGCAGCCTGGAGAGCAATGCCCTGTCCCGGGAGGCGAAGGACGAAGCACGGGCCGAGACCGAGTCGGCCGTTAAGGAAATGAAGAAACTGGGTGCGGTACAGGACAAACGCCAGGCCAAGGCAAAGGAGGGACGGGAAAAGGCAGAACTACAGCAGAAGGACCTTGCCGGAAAAGAAGATGCCTTCGACGCCTATGCCAGCGAATCCGACCTCGACGCTTCCACCGTGGAGGCGCTCTACCGCGCGGTGGAAACCACCAGGGAGTGGGCCGAGACGAATTACTACCGGCTGCCCATTGGTTCCCACACTCATGACCTGATTGCCGAGAGCAGGTTCTGGCTCGACTACGTCCGGCATGAGAAGGGGAAGGCATTCGGCTCAAGGCACCTGGGAGAAGCCGCCCGGAATATTCACGAAACCCTCCTCGCCCTTGCCGTTCTTGACCTGCCCTTCGATTCACCGGAGAGCAGCATGGATATTGATGGACCCAAACTTGTCTTCACCGCCGCGGACAGCGCCATCGCCTTCCACCGTGAGATCAAGGAAGCCGAACTGGCCGACAACCGTCCTCCCCTCCTGGTAAGCCAGGCCTACTTCCGTCACGGCGACCGCCACCGGATCGAGAATGGCGAGCAGGTCGACAAGTTCGTCAGCGATGAGTTCGTGACCAGCGTGGTCTACGGGGCCCAGGTCGTGGTCACCAACCCCACCAGCACCAGGCAGAAACTCGACGTGCTGCTCCAGATTCCGCAGGGGGCCATGCCGGTGCTCGGTCACCGCGCCACCGTCACGCGCAAGATCTCCCTCGACCCCTACACCACCCAGCGTCTCGAGCACTTCTTCTACTTCCCAGCCGCCGGAGACTATCCATGCTATCCGGCCCATGTCTCCAAGAGTGGTGCCGTCATTGCCCACGCCGGGAAGTTCACCTTCAAGGTGGTGAACGAACCCTCCAGGGTGGATGAGAGTTCCTGGGCACACATCAGTCAGTGGGGAACCGGGGAACAGGTCCTCACCTACCTCTCGAAGATGAATCTGCACAACATCAATCTCCTCCAGATCGCCTGGCGGTGTCGCGAGAGCGGGGACTTCTTCAGGAAGGCCCTCGAGATCCTTCATCGCCGGGGCAAGTACCATCGCGAACTCTACAGCTACGGGCTCTTCCACAATCACATGCCCATCGCCCGCCAGTTTCTCCTCGTGGACGGACGCTACCTCAACAACTGCGGTGACTATCTCGCCAGTGAGCTCGTCACCATCGATCCCGTGGCCCGTCGCGCCTACGAACATCTCGAGTACAAGCCTCTCGTCAACAATCGCTCTCACGTCGTAGGGGGGACGCGTAAGATCCTCAATGGCCGGATCCGCAACCAGTACCAGAGCTTCCTGCGTATTCTAAGCCAGAAACCCACGCTTGATCACGCCGACCAGCTGAGCACTACCTACTACCTCTTCCTGCAGGACCGGGCTGCGGAAGCCATGGACAGGCTGGACACGGTGAATGCGGAAGCTCTCCCCACCAGCATCCAATACGACTACTTCCGCGCCTACAGCGCCTTCTACCGGGCCCAACCGGATGAGGCCCGCGCCATTGCCGTGAAATACACCCAGCATCCGGTGGACCGCTGGCGCGAACGCTTCGTCAATGTGATCGCACAGGCCGACGAGATTCAGGGCAAGGGGCCGCAGATCGTTGCTGACGAGGACCGGAACCAGCAGCAGGCCAAACTGGCCGCCGCAGAACCCACCCTCGATCTCAGGGTGAGCGGATCCCTCGTCACCATTGACTACCAGAGGGTGACCAACGTGCAGGTCAACTACTACGAAATGGACCTGGAATTCCTCTTCAGCACCAATCCTTTCGTCTCCAGCAACAGCGGCAGCTTTTCAGTAGTGCGACCCAACAAGTCCGAGCGTCTCCAACTGGCTGACGACAAGCGCTCGCACAATTTCGAACTTCCCCGCGAGTACCAGTCCAAGAATGTCCTCGTCGAGGTGATTGGAGGAGGGAAAAAACGGTCCCTGGCCGTCTACTCCAACGAACTGAACACCGCGGTCAGCGAACGCTACGGCATCCTCACCGTGCGCCACGCCGGTGACAACCGCCCCCTCCCCGCCACATACGTCAAGGTCTATGCCCTGACCAGTTCCGGTCCGCAGTTCTACAAGGACGGCTACACTGATCTCCGGGGCAAGTTCGACTATGCCAGCGTGAGCACAAGTGACATCGGTGACGTTCTCAAGTTCAGCGTCCTTGTCATGAGCGGCGAGAATGGGGCCACCGTGCTGGAAGCACCCGTTCCCCAGCAATAGAGTCCTACTCCGGCCAGTCCCCGTGATTGACCCGCCACGTACCCGATCCGTCTTCCTGGAACACGATGGAAAGCGCCCGTGGCGGATTGACATCCCGGAAGACCCACTCCCACACCAGCGCTCGCCAGGGTGTCCCGGCCGCCCGGCCGTAAACCTTGTAGCCTGCCTTGTCCGGGGGGCCGAACATGGCCTCCACCACCCGCTGGGGCACGCCCACCTTCACCGAGTCGGAGAGCTGCTGTGCGTTCTGGAAGCTGGGCTTGGCCTGGACTGGTCCGGCGGCCTCCGGGACAGTCGACAGGGCCGGGAGCTCCGGACCAGACGCCCCCTCCCCGGCCCCATCACCGGAATGCTGGGTGCAGCCGGCGGCAAGGGCAACCAAGGCACCCGTCAGAACTAAACTACGCTCGCGAATCATGGCGCCGGAGACCTAACAGCCTCGCGGTCTCTGATGCATCAAAAAACGCGCTGAAACAGCCCAAGCTGACGATACCACCGGACATCCTACTCGTGATTCATCGCCGTCCACTGGCGAACCAGAGAAGATGACTATCGCGTGAAATCAACCCGGGTTCCATGCACAGGCATCCCAAGGCCTCCCATAATCCGCCTTATTTCCCCTGTCACCCTGAACCCGACAGGTGTAAACCAGAGGAATGCGTTGGACCTACACATCCGCTCTACTTCGCCCGGGTTTCTCAATCCTCGCCCTCCTCGCCCTCCCCGTTCACGCCGCTGTCTTCGAGGACAAGAGCGAGCAATTCGGCCTCGCAGGTGGCAACGAGGCCTGCTGGTTCGACTTCAACAACGACGGCTGGACCGATATCTGCGCCGGCGGGAAGGTCTATCGCAACGAGAAGGGCAGCAAATTCGTGGAAGTGGCCAACACCGGAGCCTGCGTGGCGGCCGACTTCGACAACGACGGCTTTCTCGATCTCTACTCCTGGAGCGAACGCAAGGTCTACCACAACAGGGGCGGCAAGGAGTTTGTCGCCCTCGAATTGCCCGAATTGCCCAAGGGCAGCTCACTGGGAGCCTGCTGGGGCGACTTCAACAGGGACGGGTTTGTCGATCTCTATGCCGGGGGCTACGAGGCCTGGCCCAATGACACCTATGCCGACTTCCTGCTGACCAACCAGGGGGGAAAATCCTTCAAGCTGACGTGGAGCGAGGTCCGCTACCGTGCCCGCGGTGTGAGCGCCTGCGACTTCGATCGTGACGGAGACCTCGACATTTACGTCTCCAACTACCGACTTCAGCCGAACATCCTGTGGCAGAACAATGGGAAGGGAACCTTTTCGGATGTAACGGGTGCCTTTGGCGTAATCGCAAATGGTCCCGGCTTCGGCGGGGGCCACTCCATCGGTGCGGCCTGGGGGGACTTCGACAACGACGGCAACTTCGATCTCTTCGCCGGCAACTTTGCGCACAAGGACGGTCGTGGCAACCAGCCCGAGTCGCTCTGGCTGCGCAACAACGGCAGGGAGGGCGAATTCAAGTTTGAGAGCAAGGGCCAGGGCGGGGTCTTCTACCAGGAATCCTACGCCAGCCCCTCCGCCGCCGATTACGACAACGATGGCAATCTCGATCTCTTCTTCACGACCGTCTACGGGGTGGCTTCCTTCGGCCGCAAGAACAACTCGGTTCTCTTCCGCAACGATGGCAACTTCAAGTTTGCCAATGCAACCGCCGGAAGCAAGCTGGACGGACTGCCCCCCACCTACCAGGCGGCATGGGCGGACTTCGATAATGACGGGGATCTCGATCTCATGGCAGCCGGCAGGTTCTTCGTGAACGGCGGGGAAAAGGGCCATCACTGGCTCAAGGTGCGGCTCCTCGGCGATCGGGAAAAGGTCAACCTGGCCGCCATCGGGGCCCAAGTGCGCGTAGCTCTGCCGGACGGCAGGATCCTCGCCCGCCAGGTGGCAGCGGGAACCGGACAGGGGAACCAGAACGACCTCGTCCTGCATTTTGGTCTCGGCGAACACGCCCAGCCCGTGAACCTGCAGATTCTCTGGCCCGACGGATCCACCCGCACGGTAGAGAAGGTAGCCGTTGACCAGCAGGTGACTCTCAAGATGAGCGGATAACCGGTCGCTGCCCTGCCCACTTTGGGGTAGGATCAATCCGGGGACCCGCCCTGCGAGGGGGATTCAGGTTCCCGGAGACCTTCAAATCCGCCAGCAATCGGATAGACAAAGGCCCACAAACCACGTATCTACAAAGAGTTCCATTTACCCCCCCATGGATTCGCGAATTCTCCCCCTCCTGGGCCTCCTGGGCCTGCTGTCCTTTCAGTCCGCCTCCGCACGAACCTGGATCAATTCCACCGGCCAGCCCATCAAGGGCAGCTTCCTGGAATTGAGGAACGGTTCAGTCAGGATCCGCCTGGATGATGACAGGAAAGCGGTGAATGTGCCGCTCAAGATTCTCTCCAAGGCGGATCAGGAGTTCGTTCGGAAGCGCACCATGACCGGAAAGGCCGACCTCGTCGCTCTCACGGTGAAGCGTATCGATGCCGCGGTGGATGCCGGTCTGGAGAAGCAGAAACTGAAGTATAACGAAAACCTCAACGACCATATGTACCTGCGCCGGATCTACCTTGATCTGGCCGGACGGATCCCGAACTACGACGAGGCCAGGGAGTTCCTCAACTCGCGCGACAGGAACAAGCGACAGGAACTGGTGATCAAGCTCCTCAGGTCATGGGACTACGCCAGCCACAACTACAATTACCTCGCCGAACTTCTGCGAATCCAGACCACCTTCCCCGGTACGGTGCTTCGCAATGACGCCTTCATCCACTGGCTCAAGGAGCAGATTCATACCAACACGCCCTGGAACGAACTGGTGCGTGAGATGGTCACCGCCGAAGGGCGCATCTGGGACAACCCTGCGGTGGGCTACCACCTCCGCGACAACGGGATGAAACTCGATCACGTGGCCTTCATGGGCAAGGTCTTCCTCGGCACCAACATCACCTGTGCGCAGTGCCACGACGACCCCTTCAGTGACTGGACCCAGTACCAGTACTACGAGTTCTCCGCCTACCTCGCGGACCTTGAAACAAAAGGCAAGTCCCAGAAGGCCAAGATGCCGAAGAAGAAGGAACTGGAGGCCTATATCGCCGCTACCCAGAAGCTCGATCCCGGGAATGAGGAGCAGAAGCGCAAGATCAACAATATCGTCGGTCGTTACCAACGCTCGCTCCAGGACATGAGCCGCGCCAGCGAGCTGGCTGTCCACACTGTGACCGACCGCTCCATGAGGCTCCCCAGCAATTACCAGTACGAGGACGGCTTCCCACGCGACAAGGTCAAACCCTGGGTTCTCTTTGGGAAAGAGAACGGGACAGCTGCCGCGGCCCTCAATCCGCGCCAGCGCCTGGCGGTCTGGCTCACCTCGGCGAAGAATGAGCGTTTTGCCATGAACATCGCCAACCGGATGTGGACACGCTACATGGGGCGCGGAGCGGTCGAACCTCTCCATGACATCAATCCGAAGGACACCCTCAACGCTGATCTTCTCAAAGTCCTCACCGAGGAAATGGTGGCCCTTGACTTCGACCTCAAGGCCTTCGCCTGGTCTATCGTGAACACCAAGGCCTACAATCGTCTGGCCACGCGCAGGAAGGTCAACGTCACCGAGCCCTACTACTTCCCGGGACCACTCCTCCGCCGGATGAATTCCGAGCAGGTGTGGGACTCCCTCATCACCCTCATGGTGGAAGATCCGAACCAGTTCCGCCTTGATTCGGGAGATCGCTACAACCGGCTCATCAACGCCTCGCAATCACCGGGTTCGCCCAAGCAGTTCGTGGCCCGGGTCGACGAGTATAATCAGTTCAAACCGGAACAGAACCTCGTTAACGCCAAAGGCATCTCCATCATGAACGCCAAGCCCCCCAAAGGGGAGAAACCCTTCGGTCAGAACGCCCTCAGCCGCAAGACCACCGGCCCTACCGACGAGGAAATGATGATGGCCTTCATGGACGCAGCCAGGAAGCGGAAGCTCCTCCTGGCCCGGGCCTCTGAACTGCCCCAGCCTTCCGACCCGGCCCACTTTCTCAGCAAGTTCGGCCAATCCGACCGAAACTTTGTCATCAATGCCAGCACGCTGGGCGGATCCGTGCCCCAGGTCATGGAGCTCATGAATGGCTACGCCACCGAGATCCTCACCCAGCCGGGTTCCAGGATCTTCCTGGAGATGAAGAACCTCCGCTCGAACTTCGAGAAGGCCGACGTGGTCTTTATGAGCATCCTGAGCCGCCGCGCCATCGGCAGCGAGCAGCATCTGCTCGATCGCGAACTGCGGACGGGCGGACCGGAGGTCTTCTCAGATCTCATCTGGGCTCTCCTCAATACTCCTGAGTTTTTATTCATCAAATAAGCCAACCCAGACCCACTTCCATCTGTTGTCATGAAAGGCATTGCTCACAAACTCGATGAACTGGACCGCCGTAATTTCCTGACCGGAGCCGCGGCTTCCACCCTTGGCGTAACCATTCTCCCCGGTTTGGCCGGAGCGGCAGAGACCAAGGTCGTCAAGCCGGCTGCGCACGCCTCCGCCAGGAACCTCATCTTCCTCTACATGGCGGGAGGCATGACTCACGTCGACACCTTCGATCCCAAGACCACCGGCGGGATCGCAGGTCCCTCCCGACCGGCCGGCACCAACGTGGACGGGGTGCAACTCTCCAACATGCTTCCCCAGCTCGGCAAACAGGCCGACAAGTTTGCGGTAGTGCGCAGCATGACCACCAAGACCGGTGATCACGGTGGGGGCAACTATCTCATGCACACCGGCTACGCCCGCCGCCCGGGAGTCTCCCATCCCCAGATGGGTTCCTGGGCCCAGTATTTCCTGGGACGGCGCAGCAAGCTTGTTCCCGACAGCGTGGTCGTGGGCGGGGGCAACCCCGGACCCGGCTTCTTCCGGCCTGACCACAGCCCGCTTCCCATCGGCGATCCCAGCCGGGGCATCAAGGATCTCCTTCCCAAGATCGACAAGACCCAGTTTGAGCGCCGCCTCGAGTATGCCGAGACCTTCCGTGAGGCTTTCGCAAAGGGCTTCCCTCACGACGAAGTGAAATCCTACGCCGACTTCTACGAGGAGACCGTCAAGCTCTTTGACAGCAAGACCACCGAACTCTTTGATATCGGCAAAGAGCCCGCCAGCGTGAAGAACCTGTACGGCAACTCGCGCTTCGCCCGCGGACTCCTCCTCGCTCGTCGTCTCATCCAGAGCGATGTGCGTTACGTCGAGGTGCAACTCGGCGGCTGGGACGGTCAGCACGGCAATGCCGGAACGGCGGCCAACCGCACCAGTGCCATGGATGCTCCCGTGGCCGCCCTCCTCCAGGACCTCTCCTCGCAGGGCATGCTTGACGACACCATGGTGGTGCTCGCCACCGAGTTCGGGCGCACTCCCAGGATCAACGGACGTGGCGGACGCGACCATTTCCCCAAGGTCTTCTCCATCATGATGGCTGGCGGCGGAGTGAAAGGCGGACAGGTCATCGGCAAGACCGACGATGCCGCCAGCAATATCGAAACCCAGGCCTACGACCCGAAGGATCTCCACACCACCATGGCTTACGCCCTCGGTCTCCCGATCGAGAAACGGATCCACGCCATGGGAGGCCGCCCCTTCTTCGTGGGCAACCGCGGCAAGGTCATCAAGGAAGCCTTCGGTTCCGCCTAGCGCCCCCAACGACGTTCCCCCGTATCATTTGCTCGCCCGGTTCGTTGAGAGCCGGGCGATTTTCCTGTGGTGTCGCATCCAAACACGTTGTGATTCAGCGTGACTGCGGTGACGGCCCACGGGCCCTGACCGAGCGCCCGATCCGTGATCCCGACGATACTGTTCAGGACATGCTACTTCGCCACCTTTCTGCGCTTGAGCAAAACGATGGCGTTACCATCTGTTCGGCTGTCGAGCCTGGCAAATTCGGCCACGTACTTCAGGACATTGGCGACCGGAACGTTCTGAAGTTGGAGGGTCACCCGCGTGGAGGGATCCACTCCCGGGCCCAGGAGAATGTTAAGCCCCTTCTTCCTGGGATCCACTTGCCGGCTCGCAGCGGCAATGTCGTCAATGGCCTGACGCAGTTCCGTCTCATCGAAGTCGACCTTGGGTATGACAATCTCCGAGGCCCGGCGCAGTATCATGGGCCTGCCACGCCTGAGAAAGGCCTTCAGCGCTACCTTTGCGCCCCGGGGAATGATCCGGATTGCATACTGTTCCTCGCGATAGTCGAACCCGCCAAGCTCGGCAGCATAGGCAAAAGCCACTCCCCTGGTCACATCATGGAGAGTGAGAGTCACCCTGATATCCCTGTTCACCTTGGGATCGACCAGGATGTTCCGGGCTTTCCCGGTGGCTCCTTCCCGCAGGAAATCGACAAGATCCTGCAAACTTGCTTCGTCGAATTCGACTTTCGCAATCCTGGCCGCCTGCGCATGCCCCTCCACCGGGGCAAGCGCAAGAAACACCGCAGCCAGAAGAACTGTGCCCGACAGGTGCCGGATGAACCATAAGTGCATGATTGACCTTACACGGGAATCTCCGGTCTTCAATCCCGCCCACGCTGAAGCACCAGGAGGGGATAAGAATGCCCTCTATTTCCCCCGGAGGTCGTAACAGACCAGCCGCGGACCGAAGGAGTTCCTGTTCACGTAGAGCAGTCCGCGGCTCACGATGGGCACTCCCCAGGTCTCAGGAGCGCGGAAAAGCTGAGTCTGGGACAGAATCCTTGCTCCCTTCGGGGAAAGGTCGAGCCAGAGGAGGGTTCCCTGCGCTCCCAGGCACAGGAAGCGACCGTCCACGTGGAGCAACCCGGCCCGTCCGAGCCGGGCACCCCGAATGTCAATGCCGTCCCGCCACCTTTCGCGACCATTCCTGATTTCATAACAGACGATTTCCGTGCCCGCCGTTCCGTCCACTCCGTAGAGGTAGCCCTCGTGGGCCACCGGGGTCGTGAACTGGCTGCCAAAACGCTCGGCCTTCCATCGCAGGCGGGCCTTCCCGTCCGCCGTGAAGTCAACGAGGGCTCCCCCCCTGGTGTAGCTCTCCGTCACAAAAACGGCATTGCCCACCGGGACGGGGGAGGCCGCATTCACGGAAGTGAACATGCGTGCCCGCCATGGAAAGGCATCGTCCACCTTGCCGTTCTTGGGGTCAATACTGAGCAATCCACCGGTGGGAGGATCGACCATGCCCCCGGTGAAGACCAGCACCCGCTCCTTGCCGTGCAGAACAGCCGGAACCGGGGAGGCATAGCTGGCATGCCAGGCATGCCTGGTGCTCCAGAGAAGCCTGCCGGTCCGTTTGTTGAATCCACCCACACAGATTCTGCCGCCCACATTGACGATGAGCTGGTCACCGTGGACCAGCGGACAACCTCCCCGCCCGAAAAAGAGGGGAGCGGGACCGTAATCCTCCTCCAGGTTCTTTTTCCAGACGAGGTCCCCGCTCTTGAGATCGAGGCAGTGCAGGTCACCCCGCACGCCCACCACGAACACGAGATCACCATCGATCACCGGTCCGGAACGGGGTGCATCTTCCATGCCGAAGCTTGAACCCAGCCTGACCGGATAATCGAACTTCCAGTAGCGCTTTCCAGTCTCGGGGTGGAGACACTCAATCACTTCCCTGCCGTCCAGGGCATGGACCATCACGAGGTATTCACCGGCCACCACCGGAGGGGCGTGGCCCGTACCGCGCTTCACTTCCCACACCGCCTTGAGTCCCTCTCCCGGAAACGGTCGAAGCAATCCGGTTTCTTTCGAATGCAGATCGTGACGCGGTCCCAGGAAGCGTGGCCAGTCCTCGGTTGAAGCTCCCGCCGGAAGCGCCTTGGGCGGGCCATGGTAGGTCAGGCGATCGAAGATCACCGCCTCCGGTTCGGCCAGGACCAGCGGAACTCCAGCTGCCAGCAGAATGGGTTTCAGCAATCTACCGATCATCCTTACCGGGAGTTTCTCTCATATTGAACCGGATTTCGAAGAGCCAAATATCGGGAGAGCGTTGTCGGTTGGCAGATACCAGGGCCTGCTCCTCTCGCGAATCAGGTGGGGGGATCTTCCCGGCCGGACAGAAGGACCCGAAAATGTCGCGCCAGAGGCATCTGCCACCGATTCAGCGCCGGGGCCGGACCGTGAAGGAGGAAGCCTCGCTGAACGGACCAGACCGCGACTTGTGCAACTCGGTGATCATTTCCTCCGACTGGTAGGGCGTGATCCTGGCAATCTCAGCCGAATCACGCCGGTTCCAGAGTTGCACTTTCCACCAGCAGGTCCGGCCTGGGACGAGCGCCGGGCCATCATAGGTCACTTTCCGTTCCGTGCTCGTAACCTTCCCACTGTCCCACAGGTCGCCCTCGCCACGGTCAAGGAGGGTCTTGCTGCTGGCCACCAGAAGGCGATAAGCCACCTGTTTCTGTGCCCACCCATTGGAGGTGGCCTGCCAGCTGAAGTGCGGAACCGCTCCCGAGTTGTCACACCCGGGCTTTGCGGCCCGCAGGCCCAATCGCCGGACAATCGGAGCGAAGGGATCCCCGGGCCGCCTGCCGAGATCGACGTAGCGGGAAAGATCTCGAAGGGCGATCACGGTGGCTCCCGATTTCCTGAGGTAGTCCATGTCCCTGCGGAAGCGCTCGACCGGGGTGGAGCAATGGCGATTGACATCGGGGACACCGTGATAAGTGAGCACCGTGATTCGCCCGGAACGGGCCTCCGCCAGTGCCTGCACGATGCGGTAGTCTTCCTGCGCCGCGATCCCACGGGTCATGGTGCTCGGAATGAGGAAGGGGTGGTCGTCCCCCGGGACATAGGCCCGACCGTTTCCTCCATTGTCCTCGAGGGGACGTTCGGGGTCCCTCCCCCTGCGCGCAATCCCGTAGCCGAGATCCTGCAGAATGGCGAGAACGCGCCGGTCAAAGTGCCCGCCCGGGTAGGAGAAGGAAACCGGTTTTGTGATCTGGTTTTCAGCACAGGCGTGATCAAACCCCTTGATCTGCCGGCGAATTTCCCCGGCGGTGAGAGGCAGCAGATTGGGATGGCTTACGGTATGGCAACCGATCTCGAAACCCTGCTCCTGCAGTTGGCGCACTCCCGTCCAGGTCAGTCGCTGCTCACCTCCCAGCCATCCGGAGGTAATGAAGAAGGTCGCCCCGAATCCATGCTTCCTGAGAAGGGGCGCCACGGTAATCAAATCCGACTTGTTCCCGTCATCAAAGGTGAGCACCACCAGCTTATCCGGAATGGGAAGCCGCGGTCCCTCTTCGACTCCTCGGAGTCCGGGACAGGGGAGCAACGTCAGGGCACAGAGAAAAGGCCCAATCCTCCGGAACATGGAGACAATCTGACGAACTGTGCCTCCTCCGTCGAGCAGCGATCATTTCCTGATGATGTCCCCGTGAACTGGTGGCGGAAGCAGGATTGCAACTCGCCGGGCAACGGCTACAAGCGCGGACCGAAACCGCATCGCCCAGAGACCATCAGACAGGAAAATGCCCGCCCCCACCCCTGCTCCCGATCCTGACCGCCTGACGGGCTTTGTCCTCTGTCGTGGGGGACTGGAAGAGGTGGTGGCAAGGGAACTCCGGGAACTGGAGATCGAGGTGGTGGACAAGCGCAAGCGGGCAATCGAAATCGTGACCAACCTGGCCGGATTCTACCGGGCCAACATGGGGCTACGCTCGGCCCTCAACGTCCTTCGTCCCATCCGCAGTTTCAACGCCCGGAACTACGACCTGCTCTACTACCAGTCCCGTAAGACCAACTGGCACAAGCTCTTTCCGGTGGACGCACGGATCCGCATCGACATCAAGGGTCACTCCCCCAAGATCACGCACACCCGCTATGCCATTCACCGCGTGAAGGACGGAATCACCGACACCTTCCGCAAACTCTGCGACGGCGTGCGACCCTCTATCGAAAAGCGCAACCCGGATGTCCACGTGGTGGTCTACCTTGAAAAACACCGTGCCACCCTCGCTCTCGACATGTCCGGAACCCCGTTATTCAAGCGGGGATATCGGATCGAACATGGCGAGGCCCCCATGAAGGAAGATCTTGCCGCTGGGCTCCTCGCGCTCTCCGGCTGGGACCGCCGGACCCCGCTGCTCGATCCGATGTGCGGGTCCGGCACCCTCCTCTTCGAGGCCTGGATGATGGCGGCCGGCATCGCTCCGAATCTCCACCGGCGCTTCGGCTTTGAAGCCCTCCACGACTATGACCCACAAGTCCATGCCGCTGAGCGACGCAAGCTGGAGGCACGACAGGTTCAACCGGAGGGAATGCGGCTGCTCGGAATCGAAATCGATGGGGCTACCTTTCGCACCCTGCAAAAGATCCGCTCCCGGCATTTTCCGGAAGCTCCCATTCAACTTGAGCACGGTGACTTCCGGAACTTCGATCCCGGCGACGAATTCGGCGCCGCGGTCTGCAACCCACCCTACGGGCTGCGGAGTGGGGCGGAGTTTGAAATCACCCCGCTCTACCAGGCGCTCGGCACCTTCCTCCGCCAGCACCTCCCCGGACGCTGCGCCGGAATCTACACCGCCAACCATGAGGCCGCACCGCATTTCGGAGGAGACCTCAAGGCCTCGCTACCGTTGCTCAACGGCTCTCTGGAAGGCCGGCTCTACCGTGTGGCCCCGGATGCGCCCGGATAACACGAACTTCGACGAGCGGATCCAGATGGCCGCGAACAGTTACGGACACGATTTGCCGGGGAGGGGCAGAAAACAGCCCGGTGCCTCTTTCGGGCAGCTCTTCAAATCAGAACGATGGCGCTCCCTGGGACGCTCATGATCGTTCCCTGATCAGCTCTCCTTCCCGGAAAGGTCGTGAACAGTCCGGAGAATGGCCTCCTCCGCTCCTTCGTCCCACAAGCCCGGCAATCCGTAGTAGATATTCGACCCACCGCCCTCGTAGCCTCCTTCCCTGTGAACTCGAAGGGAGGGGATGTAGGCCATGACGTCGTTGGCATTGCCCGCCACCCAGGTTTGCCTGCCGTGCAGCTCGCGCTTCAGACGCAGCGCATAATCAACCACCACTTCGCCGCCCAGCGAGATGAAGTCGATCGCTCCACCCAATTTCCAGAACAGGACCGGGTAAGGATACGCTCCCTTGAGCGTGCCCTGGGATTCGAGTCGCTGCTGAAGAATGCGGGCACGCGCCGCGACGTAACGGTCGGCAGATTGTGCGTCCACCTTCAATTCGTCGGCATCGGGAAGCTGCTGAAGCTTGAGCTCGATTTCTCGAAAGCGAAGGGAAAGAGAGGGATTGAGCACGGGCATGGGAGCAGAGATTACCTCCTGCACCGCCCGGGCGAGGTCTCTGCCATAGTGCTCTGCGAGTTCAACACTGCGGCGGGGGAGTGGATTCTGGTCGGCTCCACAACCGGCCCAGAAGAGGGCCGTGGAGCCGGGATACGCTTTCTCCAGTGCGATCTGGGCATAGCCTGGATAGTCACCGTTCCATTGTTGGAAGGCCAGGGTGGTGGCGTGGCAGGCATATCCAAAAAGGACCGCCCGGAGTTCTCCCCCCTCACCCCGCACACTGAGAACCGGCACATCGTGATCAACGGGGCCTTTCAAGGCTCCCCTGGCCCGCAGATCGGGTACCGCCCCGTAGGGTTTGTTCTCCCGCCGGTTTACGGCAAAGACTGCTTTCCCACTCCCCCACTGCACCTTCGCGGGCGCGAGAGCATCAATGGCTCCCTTCACTGCCATGCCTACACGCTTTGGCAGGCGCTCCGCATAATCGTCGATCAGTTCCTGCTGTTCCGGATCGAGGATCGCGTAGTGCATGGGAGCCAGGTTCCGCCCGACCACCGGACCGGAATGCGTATGACTGGTGCAGAGGGAAATCTGATGCCGATCCAATCCGAATTCCTTCTTGAGCCGGGTGCACACTTTACCGGCGATTTCGCGGTCGATTCCCACCAGGTCCAGAGTAATGACCACCCCGCGGTTCCCCTTGCCATCATCGAGGACAAGCGCCTTGGCCCACAGGTCGGTGACCTTCCCCTCGGCCGGCCTTGCACGTGAACCATAGCCTGCCATCCACATCTCCTGGACAGGCGTGATCCTGACCCGCCCCGCCCCGGCCTGCCAGAGATCCGCCGCCTGCAGGGCAAACGGCACGAACACCGCAGCGAGCAGGCCGGCACCGGTCTTCCAAGGCAAATTCATCTCACGAGGGTTGCAGGGGAGAGTGAATACCGTCAAGGGAAGTCACGAATTGAATCACCGTGAGTATTACCGTAGAGGCGGAGGTCGCCTGGCAAGGCTGACTCCCATTGCCGGTCTCCGCAAGCGACAACGGGAAAGCCCCGGACCTCAAAATACAGGGAAAGCAGATGCAGAAAATCAGAAATCGATACGAACAATTCTGCTCCTCGGCGGTCTAACTCCTGAACCTCCCCATCCCGAACTCCACCTGAAGAAAATGCTTCCCGGTCCCAAGGATATCAGCGACCCACACAAGGAGCTGCGCTTCACGCGCGGCGCCCAGGCATCCCTCTTCGCGATGCTCGCAGCCATCTGCGGAGGAGCCTCGATCGCTATCGTCATTCTCAATCTCCTCCTTGGGGATCCCATCGTCTCCTGGTGGTGGGTTCTCGCGCCCCTTCCCACCGCCTTCATCTTCTTCCGTCTATCCTTACGCTGTATCCGGCATGCCTACCTCATCCTGACTCCCCTCGGTATTGAGATCTTCCCCTTCTTCAAACCTCACGAAAACCTCCAGGTCCTCTACTGGTCCCAGATCTCGGACGCTGAAATAAACGAGCACAATCAACTCGTCATTCATTTCAACGAGGAACAAACCTCCGGGGTGGTGGCCTCCCTCGCTCCTCTTCTTCCGGTTCGCAGGGAATTGCTGGTCCGTGCCATCGCTGGCCGCATGGATCACGAGTGGATCGATGAGGACCCTCCGCTGGAGGCTGATGGCCCACAGAGCACGAATTGAGGCTTGCAGTCACGCCCCGGATGGAACTTGTGGGGCTCGGCAACCCCCATCCCCCTTCCTTCATGAATCCCCCTGCTTCCCTCCAACTGCAATCCGTTGCAACGGCCTTCGGGCAACAGGGCTGGCACTGCGAACCGGTGGAGGGACGCGAAGTCCTGGAGGCTCACTTCGAGGCACATCACACTCATATTCATCTGCACGCCCAGGCCTTTCCCCAGCTCAATGCCCTCTCCATCGTGGCCGAGTGCCCCCTCAGCCCGGAGTCCACGCATCTTGCCTCGGCCGCCGAACTCCTCATGCGCGCCAACAAGCAGCTCACCCTGGGCAGCTTCGAGTTCGATTTCGACCGCCAGCACCTCGTCTTCCGCATTACGAATCTCTTTGATCGCGAGCAATTCGACGCCGACATCGTCTCCTCCATGGTTCACTGCGCCATCGCCGAACTGGACCGCATCGTGCCGCTCCTCGGCACCCTCCTGAAGACTCCCGCCAACCTGCTCTCCGATCTCTCCCTTCCCCTCCTGCTTGAACGCGAGGACCTCCTTCCGCCCGTTCCGGAGGAAAGTGAAGCCGGCCCCCTCGAAGCTGGCTGGGAAGAAGAATTGTAGGGAACTCCCACCTCTCCATGTCGGCACCGATCTCAGGAACCTGGGAGGATGATTCGATGCTCCAAATCCCCTGGCCCTGGGTCTTGAGATGGTTCATTGCGAACGGTTGCCATCGTTCTTTGCCGGCGGATAAAGCGGATTCTCATACCAGAAGAGACCAAGGTTGGCGACCTCCTCGCAGGTGATCACGTCGAGATCACCATCCGCATCGAGATCAATCAGTTCGATCAGGTCGAATTTCGCTCCCTCCGTCCCTCCGATATCGTGAGCAATCCAATTCCGGTCAGCAGGTGACGTCGACCACTTCTGCCAGGCCACGCACCTGGCCGGTTCAGACCCCCGGTTGGTGCTCACCACATCCACCTTGCCATCGCGGTTGATGTCTCCCACCGCCACCGATTTCCCCAGCGGCAATCCAAAGGGCAGCTTGAAGGCATGAGCCTCCCACCTCACCCCTTCACCCTTGAGTCTCCGGAACCAATCCATATGGCCATTCCGGTTAGTGCAGATCACATCCTTGAGACCGTCCCCGTCCAGGTCCGCCAGCTTCAGGAACATGACCTCCTTGCCCTGTGACCCGATCAGGTGTTCCTTCCAGCGTCCACCCTGTCCCGCAATCACAGCCCCCGGATGTTCCAGCCACTTCACCCCGGCCGCCTTGCTCTTCCGATCCGACAGCACCAGATCGGCGTCACCATCGCCATCCATATCGTGCCTGTCGATAGTCATGATCCATCCTGCGTCATACAGCCGATGAAACGTCCAATCCGCCAGCGCACGCGGATTCCGCGGGGATCGCAGCCAACCGACCGAACCGTTCTTTCCCTTTGATCCCACCACGAGATCAATTCCATTCATGCCGTCAACATCCATGGGAACGGCATACATCCAGCTCTGCTTCTTCCGGGTGACCGGAAAGGCCTCTGTGCTCCAGGCCGCTGCTTCGAGATACTTCTGCTTCTCTTTCGGAGCCCAGTGAATGAAGACGGTTCGGTTGCCTCCTTCACAGCTGCTCACCACGTCCTGCGCGCCATCGCCATCGAGATCCACGAAGACGGCATCTTCCGGCGCAGCCACCTTTCCCACCGTCACGGCTGGCCACTTCTCCTTCACCCTGCCCGGACCGGGGTTGACGGTCACCCGGATGACCCCTCCCTCTTCCCAGCCGGTGGTAAAGTCGAGATGCCCGTCCCCATTGACATCCGCGGCCCGCACCCCATCAGCGCCCCTGGAGGAATTATCGATGGGGTGACGCTGCCATTGGCCCTGGACCGCTTCTGGCAGCGCCAGAAAGATGAGAAGATAAAGGCAAAAAAGGCGAATCGCAGACATATCCACCCCCCCCTAACGCGCCAGGCCCCGGGAGCAACAATAATCTGGCCTGAGACGTTCATCCTCAGAGAATAGTGGTCCACCCGTGCTATTGAGGCTCCCGGGCAAATAGGCTAGAAACCCACCCCTCGGATGTCGTCCCGTATTCCATTGCCCTTCCTGCTGCTCACCCTGCCGGTTGCTGTCCCGGTCTCCGCGGCACCCCTCGATTTCAATCTGGATGTCCGCCCTCTCCTCTCGGATCGCTGCTTCATCTGCCACGGCTTCGATGAGAATGCACGCAAGGCCGACCTGCGTCTCGACCAGGCGGAGGGCGCCTACGCCGAACGCGAAAACGGCCATGCCATCGTTCCCGGCAAACCGGATGAATCCCTGGTCTGGAAGCATCTCACGCACTCTGATCCGGACGAGGTCATGCCGCCGCCGGACTCCCACCTCAAACTCAATGATACCGAGAAGGGGCTTATCCGCCGCTGGATTGAAGAAGGCGCCGAATACAAGGATCACTGGGCTCTCATCCCACCCGTGCGACCGCCCGTGCCCACCCCCGCCGGCGCCACCATTCGCAATCCGATCGACGCCTTTGTGGGGGCGCGCCTCAGCAAGGAAGGACTCGTGCAATCACCCGAAGCAGTGCGCCACACCCTGGCCCGCCGCCTCTCCCTCGACCTCCGCGGCCTCCCTCCCTCCCCTGAAGAAGTGGAGGGGTTCCTCAACGATACATCGGAAGATGCCTACGAGAAGCTGGTCGACCGCTTTCTTGCCTCCCCCGCCTACGGCGAGCGCATGGCCTGGCCCTGGCTCGACGCTTCCCGCTATGCTGATTCCAATGGCTACCAGGGTGATCGCGAACGCACCATGTGGCCATGGCGCGACTGGGTGGTCGATGCCTTCAATCGCAACATTCCCTGGGATGATCTGACCATCTGGCAACTGGCCGGCGATCTCCTTCCCGATGCCTCCATTGAGCAACGCCTGGCCACTGCCTTCCTGCGCAACCATCCCATCAATGGCGAGGGTGGGCGCATCGCGGAGGAAAACCGTGTCGACTACGTGCTGGACATGACCGAGACCACCGGCACGGTCTGGCTCGCGCTCACTCTCAATTGCAGCCGCTGCCACGACCACAAGTACGACTCCATCACGCAGGAGGAGTATTACGGACTCTCGGCTTTCTTCAACCAGACACCGGTCACCGGAGGAGGGGGTGATCCCGCCACTCCCCCGGTCCTCGCGGTCTCCACTGGAGAGCGCAAGGCACGCGAAGCGGCTCTCGAAAAGGAGATCGCGATGCTGCGGGAAGACCTGAAGACTCTCGAAGAGGACCTCCTCGCCAGGCAACCGGCATGGGAGAAGGGCCAGAGACGTGACGTGTCCAACAGTGAGTGGCAGGTGCTGGAGATCAACTCCGCCAAGGCGGACAAACAAACGCTCGAGATCCTGAAGGACGGCAGCGTGCTGGCAGGCGGGGAGAATCCCAAGAACGACGCCTACCGCCTCTCGACCGAGACCAGCAAGAAATCCATTGGGAGCATCCGGTTGGAGGCCCGACGGCACAAGAGCATGACGGAGGGACGGCTCACACGATCGGACAGCGGCAACTTCGTCCTCACCGGCTTCGAGGTCCGGGTGCAACCGCTGGGCGGCAAGGCTACGACCCTCAAGTTCAAGTCTGCGGTGGCTACTTTCGAGCAGGACAATCACAAGATCCAGTCGGCCTATGACGGAAATGCGCAGGCTGGATGGGCCGTCTACGAGAACAATACCATCGACCGCGACCATGAGGCCGTTTTTCACGCCGAGAAGCCCGTGCCCGTGCCCGAGCACGCTTCCGTGATTGTCACCCTCCGCCACGACTCACCACACCCCAACCACAATCTGGGCTTCTTCCGCATCTCGGTGAGTGAGAATCCGGGCGCTCAGCTCTCCTCCGGCGAACGCCGCCTGCAGGAGGCCCTGGTCCTCGCCCCGGACAAGCGTAGCGAGGGACAGTCCGAACTCCTGGCCCGGATTCATCGTGAAAGTGTCCCGCGCCACACCGAACTGGTAAAACTGATCGAGGCAAAGACCAACGAACTCAATGGCAATCGCAAGGGCCTGCCCCGCGTGATGGTGATGCAGGACCAGGACAAACCACGCAAGACCTACGTCCTTGATATCGGTCTCTACAACAAGCGCGGGAAGGAGGTTAACACCGGAACCCCCGCCAGTCTGCCTCCCTTCCCCGAGGGACAGCCGCGCAACCGCCTCGGTCTCGCAAACTGGCTCGTTGCCCCCGAGAACCCTCTGCCCGCCCGCGTAACGGTCAATCGCTTCTGGCAGGAGATCTTCGGGATCGGCCTCATCAAATCGCCCGAAAACTTCGGGGTCCAGAGTGAGGTTCCCATCCATCCACGGCTGCTGGACTGGCTCGCGGTGGAGTTCATTGAGTCGGACTGGGATGTGAAGCACCTCCTCCGCACCATCGTGACGAGCCACACCTACCGGCAGTCGTCCCGCGTCACTCCGACCGGCCTCGAAGCAGATCCCTCCAACCGTCTCCTCGGCCGCGGAGCGCGCTTCCGCATGCCAGCGTGGATGATCCGCGACCAGGCCCTGGCAGCGAGTGGCTTACTGGTCGGCAGGCAGGGTGGCCCTCCGGTGAATTCCTACCAACCCGCCGGAATCTGGGCGGAAGCCACCTTCGGGAAAAAACGCTACAACCGCGGCAAGGGAGAAGATCTCTACCGCCGCAGCCTCTACTCCTTCTGGCGTCGTATCGCCGCCCCCCCGATGTTCTTTGACAACCCGGGACGGGAAACCTGTTCGGTAAAATCAGGGCGAACCAACACTCCCCTCCATGCCCTTAACACTCTCAATGACACGACCTATGTGGAGGCCGCCCGGGCCCTTGCCGCCCGGGCCGCCCGGGAAACCGGTGAGAAGAGTCGCGCCCAGATCCGGCACGCCTTCGAACTGGTGGTGGCCCGGCCACCCTCCTCCCGTGAACAGGAGATCCTGGAGAACATCTACAATCGCGCTCAGGACCGCTTCACCGCCAATCCCGGTGCAGCGACTGATTTCCTCAAGAACGGTGAATCCCCACGAAACTGCGAACTTCCTGAACCGACACACGCCGCCCTGGCCACGGTGTGCCTGGGGATTCTGAATCTGGACGAAACCCTGACCAAGGAATAGACCGAATCCGCCCCCGGAGAGCCGAGAACCGAATCCTGAATACTCCCCATGTCGCCCCTCAAGGAACACCACCTCAACATCAACCGCCGCCACTTCTTCGGCAAGAGTGCAACCGGCATCGGGACGGCGGCCCTGGCAACCCTGCTGGGGCGCGACGGATTCGCGGACGGGACGGGGAAACAGAAACTACCTTCCTTCATCCGGCAGATCGCGCCCAAGGCCAAGCGGGTGATCTACCTCTTCCAGAACGGCGCACCGACCCACTGCGACCTCTTCGACTACAAGCCGCAACTCCAGAAACTGCACAACACTCCCGTGCCCGAGAGCTACGTAGGAGGCAAGCGTTTCAGCACCATGACCGGCAATGCCAATGGCAAGCTTCTTCTGGCCCCGGTCGAACCCTTCCATCAATACGGACAAAGTGGAGCCTGGGTGAGCGATTTCATGCCCCATACAGGCAAGATCGCGGACAAGGTCTGCTTTGTGAAGAGCGTGCATACCGAGGCGGTCAATCATGCCCCGGCCGTCTCCCTCTTCATGAGCGGTGCGCAGCTTCCCGGACGGCCCACCATGGGGGCCTGGCTCAGCTACGGGCTGGGCACGATGAACGACAACCTGCCCTCCTTCGTGGTCATGACCTCCGTCAGCAAGGGCACCACCTGCGGACAGATCTTCTACGACTTTTACTGGGGCTCCGGTTTCATCCCCACCCGCCACCAGGGTGTCAAGTTCCGTCCTGCCAGCGATCCGGTCCTCTACCTCTCCAATCCCAACGGGATGAGCCCACCACTGCGCCGCGAGATGCTGGATGACCTCGGACGTCTCAACCAACTCAAGTTTGAGGAATCCGGCGACCCCGAAATCGCCACCCGCATCGCCCAGTATGAGATGGCCTACCGGATGCAGACAAGTGTCCCCGAACTCGCCGACATCTCGGATGAACCCAAGGAGATCCTTGACCTCTACGGGCCGGGTGTCCACGAGTCCGGAACCTTTGCCCGCAACTGCCTCCTGGCCCGCCGTCTTGCCGAGCGCGGCACCCAGTTCATTCAGCTCATGCACGCAGGCTGGGACCAGCATCGCTCCCTCACGACCGAGCTTTACACCCAGTGCAAGGACACCGACCAGCCGAGCGCCGGATTGGTCCGGGACCTCGAACAGCGCGGCATGCTCGACGAGACCCTCGTCATCTGGGGTGGTGAATTCGGACGCACGCCCTTCCTGCAGGGCAACATGAACGACCGCAAGGGGTGGGGCAGGGACCACCATCCGTATGCCTTCACTATCTGGATGGCGGGCGGCGGCATCAAGGGCGGCCAGACTTACGGAGAATCGGACGACATCGGCTTCAACGTGGCCAAGGATCATGTCCACGTCCATGACTTCCAAGCCACTGTCCTCCACCTCCTGGGCATCGACCACGAGCAACTGACCTTCAAGTTCCAGGGCCGCCATTTCCGACTCACCGATATCTACGGCCAGGTCGTGAAGGACATCCTGGCCTGAAGGAACGCTTCACCGTCCGCTCGTCCGGACTGCAGCAATCGGTCAACTTCTGTCCATCCGCCCTGCTCTCCCGGGCGCCCCCTTTGCGATCAGGTCCCCACCCCCAACCGGTGCCCTCCTACTGAGTGTTTTTCCAGCACTCCGGCAGGTTCTTCACCGTCTCGCTCACGATCGAGATGATCCGCTTGCGCTCGCTGCTTCCAATGTGGGAAAACTCTTCATCCGTGCTCTGCAGGGCTCTCCACAACTCTTCAAGCGTCTGCGTCCGGACCACCGGCGGCAGAAACTCAAAATACTTTGAGTAAATGAGGTAGGAACACCGATTCTTGAAGAGCCGACCATAGCAACGCAGTTGCCGTAACGACTGCCCCTCACTGTTCTTCACCCCGGCTGCTTCAAACGCCTCCACAAAGGCAGGATCACCTTCCAGTCCGTCCTTCAGGTCGAACTCATCACAGAACAGAAACGCCTTCACGATATCCCGGGCCGAATCCCGGGCCGAACGCGCAGCCATCCCCTCCGGCTTGGTCACATCCACTTCCGGATCGATCGCTTTCTGAAGATAGACCAGTCGCCGGTATTCCATCGACGCCTTGGTCAGGATGTTCTGCGTGGTGCACTGATGTTCCAGCACCATCAAAGACACGATATCGCTCTTCGGACGGAGATATTTCGAGGTATCGATCCTGCCTTCCATCGTCTCCCAGTTGGCGCCCGCTTCGTAGTCGAACTCCACCCCCCCTTCATCGAGTTGCGTCGCTATCGTGTTGCCCATGTGACGGAATCCACCATGGCTTCCAGTGACAAACCATCCCCCCCAACGCTCCTTGAGCGGACTGGAGTGGGTGGTCAGGTAGGTCCCCTCCGCCAGGATGGGATGGCCGTTCTTGTCAGGAAAGACCGAGCGCACCATGAAACCGGGCACCAGGTCCGTGCGCGATGTGCCGTGACACTGCAGACAGGCATTGTCGCGCCCCACGAATCCCGCCTTCCCGATCTTCTCCTTGTCCAGAAGGTAGAACACCGGACCCAGTCTGGGGTCCGTGGAAGATGCTTCAAAGCTGCCTCCCGGCACGTAGCCCAGGTAGGTGTCGTCCGAATAGTAGATCACCCGGGGATTGTGATAACGAATCCTGTTGTTCTGCTGACTCGTGCGCGAGTAAACCATCACCTGGGATTCGACCGGGATATTGAGCTGTTTGAGCAACTGCTTCAACACCTCGAGCGGCTCACCCTTCGGTTGAGGTTTACGCCCGGCCGCCCAATCAGCGGCAAGCAATGCCAGTTCATCCTGTGACTCCGTATCCGAGTAATTGATCGGCGCCAGTTCAAAGAAATCCCGCTGAGCCTGAGCCAATTGGCCACACAACAACAATCCAGCAACAAGAAGAGGTTTTACGACAGTCATTCAGGAAATACTCTACGTTGGAAGGGGTCCGATCCTTCAACCCGATCAGGTGAGGACTGCTGGATTCAGGTCAAATCCCCACTTTTTGCCCCAAGAGACCTTTTCGCCCTCGCCAAAGCGCGCCTCGAATCCGAAAACCCCGCCCGCAAGCTGGTCACCGGAACGATGACTCATTCGCACTACCCTGCCTCCCAACGCAACAGCCCCACGGTGCTCAAGAGCAGCCGCAGGACTGTTATTCCCCCCCAAAAAAAGGGTTATCCCATTTATCCCCTCCTCCCCCATCCATAACAGGGCAATTAGCAGACCAGTCGGCGCTTTTCGCACAGAGTAAATACATGCTTTCAAATGGAACAGTAGCCACGGGAAGGATGAAAGCTTTTATCCGATCCGGCTTGAGTCTTCCTTCAACGGAATCAGATCATCATTAAGTTCATGACCGCTGACGATTCCCCCCCGACCAATAGTACGGAGCCAGGTTCCACCGAGGCAGAGCTCATCGCCATTCGCCGCGAGAAGCTGGCCAAGTTGCGCGAGTTGGGAATCGATCCCTTCGGGGGCCGCTTTGAAACCGACACCACCGCTGCTGAGCTTCAGAATGACTTTTCGGACGACCGCCCGGTCAGGCTGGCGGGACGCCTCCTCGCCATCCGGGACATGGGAAAATCGGTCTTTTTCGTCATCGGGGATGTCGAGGGCCGGATCCAGGGCTACCTGAACAAGAAGGGCGTTTCCGAGCACGACTGGGAAGTCTGGCACCTGCTCGACCGCGGTGACTGGATCGGGATCGAAGGAACTACCTTCACTACCGGCAAGGGCGAGCCCACCGTGAAGGTGGATTCCCTGCGGGTGCTTGCCAAAGCCCTGCGCCCCATGCCCGACAAATGGCACGGCGTGGCCGATCGCGAGATCAAGTACCGCAAGCGGCATCTCGATCTCATGGCCAACCAGCCCAGCGCGGATCTCTTCGTGTTACGTTCCCGGATCCTGGCCGAGATCCGGGACTTTTTCCATGAGCGGGGCTTCCTTGAAGTAGAGACACCCATGCTGCAGGACGTGGCGGGCGGCGCCGCGGCCCGTCCTTTCGAAACTCACCACAATGCGCTCAACATGCCCCTCACTCTGCGCATTGCACCGGAGCTCTACCTCAAGCGCCTGCTGGTGGGCGGATTCACCAAGGTCTTTGAGTTGAACCGCAATTTCCGCAACGAAGGCATCTCGCGCCGGCACAATCCCGAGTTCACCATGCTGGAGGCCTACTGGGCCTGCGCTGACTTCGAGAAGATGGCCGAGTTGGTGGAAGAACTCGTCTGCTCCCTGGCGGAGAAGTTCTTCGGAACCCTCCAGATTGAACACAAGAACGAGGAAGGCGAGATCCTGCGGACCATCGATCTCTCACGCCCCTGGAAGCGACGTCCCTACCGCGAGCTCATCATCGAGGTTGCCGGCGAAGACTGGTTCGACATCAGTCCCGAACAACGCCGGGCGCGCGCCGAGAACGACTTCAACCTCGAAATCGGAGCCGGTCTCGAGGACTACGAAGTCACTCAACAGGTCTTCGAAAAGCTGGTCGAAGAACACACCTTCGATCCCTGCTACGTCACCCACGTCGACGCCAAGCTCATTCCCCTCGCCAAGCTCAATCCCGACAATCCGGAGGTCATTGACGTCTACGAACTCATCATCAACGGCCAGGAGATCTCCCCGGGCTACTCAGAACTCAATGATCCCGACGTGCAGCGCGCCCGCTTCGAGGAACAGAGCGGTGGAGAGGCGCAGGAGATCGACCACGATTTCGTGGAGACCCTTGAGCACGGCATGCCACCCGCGGGCGGCATCGGCATCGGCATCGACCGCCTCATCATGTTGCTCACCGGTGCGCCCACCATCCGGGATGTCGTCCTCTTCCCGCAGTTGAAGCGGAAGGAGTGATCGTGAGGACGCAGTCTAGTCCTCCCAGCCCTTGACGCGTTCCACGGCCCGGTCCCAGCGCGCCCTGATCCCGGCATAATCTCCTTCCACCGGATCGAAACACCGATCCACTCCCCATCGCTCACCAAACTCCCGCTGGTCCTTCCAGACTCCGGTCGCCAGACCGGCCAGAGCCGCCGCCCCGAAGGCGGTGGTTTCGATATTACTCGGTCGCACCACCTGGCGCTGCAGGAAATCGCTCTGGATCTGCATGAGCAGGTCGCTGCGTGCTGCCCCGCCATCGACCCGCAGTTCCACCAGTTCCACTCCCGAGTCCTTCTCCATGCACTCCAGCAGCTCAACCGACTGCAGGGCCACTGCCTCGAGGGACGCCCGGCAGAGGTGTGCCCTGGAAGTGCCGCGGGTGAGCCCGAACACCGCTCCCCTCGCATAGGGATCCCAGTGCGGCGCACCCAGACCGGTGAAGGCAGGCACCACCACACACCCCCCGCTGTCAGGAACAGTGGCTGCCAGCTCGTCCAGCTCCGGTGCACTCGACACCATCTGGATTTCGTCCCGGAACCACTGGCAGAGAGCTCCCCCGATGAAGACGGAGCCTTCCAACGCATAACTCACCTCTCCACCAACCCGCCAAGCCACCGTGGTGAGCAGACCATTGCGTGAACTCACCGCCTCGCCTCCGGTGTTCATCAGAAGGAAGCAGCCGGTCCCGTAGGTGTTTTTCGCCATGCCGGGATCGAAGCATGCCTGCCCGAAGAGGGCCGCCTGTTGATCACCCGCCATCCCCGCGATGGGAATGCCGCCCCATTCACCCACCACGGCGCTGGAGTCCACCACCCCGGGCAACATCGAACGGGGAACCCTGAAGATCTCCAGCAGGGTGTCATCCCAGTCGAGACTGTGGATGTTGAAGAGATTCGTCCGCGAGGCATTGGATACATCCGTCACGTGGACGGCACCCTCCGTCAGTTTCCAGACAAGCCATGAATCAATCGTTCCAAAGCGCAGCCGTCCCGCCTCCGCCTTTTCCCGCGCTCCCTCCACGTGATCGAGAATCCATTCCACCTTGCTCGCGCTGAAGTAGGGATCGAGCCGCAGTCCGGTTCTCGCTGTCACCTCTGCCTCCCGGCCCTCCTCCTTCAGACGTGCGCAACGTTCCGCGGTTCTGCGATCCTGCCAGACGATCGCATTGCAGATCGCCTCTCCACTTGCTGCATCCCAGACCACCGTGGTCTCCCGCTGGTTGGAGATCCCCAGGCCGGCGATCAACTGCCTGTCGGACCGGGCCAGAACTTCCGCCAGTGTCGTCTCCTGCGATGCCCAGATCTCCTCCGCATCGTGCTCCACCCATCCCGGTTCCGGGTAATACTGGGTGAATTCCCTCTGCGCCGCGTGTACCGCCTTCCCGGTTTCATCGAAGAGGATCGTTCGCGAACTTGTAGTCCCCTGGTCGAGCGCGAGCACGAACTTCATGGCCCCGCCAAGGGACCGCACCCTGCCTCGCAATTCAAGCTCCTCCTCCCCGGAATGCTCCCCTTTCGCATCACTGCAGCCCCGCAGGATTCGCCGGCCTATCGCCCTGAAACCAATGCATCCAACCGATTCCCATCCGGCGCCTGATCGTCCCAGAGCAAACAATTTCGCTCCCTGCTGCATGAAATGCAGGGAGATCACACCTTAACGCCCCTGTTCCCTAATATCGCTTAACCAATAACCCATTGACCCCGGCCCATGCATTTTGTCCGCTCTCCGAAACTCGTCATGAGAATGAAATATACGATCGCATCTCTCACCCTCGTCAGCCTCCTCCTCTCCGCATGTGGAGGCAGGGACAACAACGACGGGAATGGAAAGAACTCCGGTTCCAACAAAAGCAACGAAACCCAAGTGGAAGTCTACGGCAAACTCGACGATGGCACTGAAGTGAAGATCTTCACCTTCAGCAACAAGAACGGGATGATCGCCAGGGTCACCGAATACGGCGCCATCCTCACCAGCCTGGAGGTGCCCGACAAGGACGGCAACGTCAAGGATGTCACCCACGGCTACGACGACCTCGCCGGCTGGCTCACCAACAGCTCCTACTTCGGCTCCACCGTGGGTCGCTATGGCAACCGAATCGCCGGGGGAAAATTCGAGATCGAGGGCCAGGTCTACGACCAGCTTGCCATCAACAACGGTCCCAATCACCTCCACGGAGGAAAAAAGGGTTTCGACAAGGTGCTCTGGAAGGGCGAAGCCATCGACGGTGGAGTCAAACTCACCTACACCTCCAAGGACGGGGAGGAAGGCTATCCCGGTAACCTGCAGGTTACCGTAACCTACACCCTGAATGACAGCAACGAGCTCAAGTGGATCTGCGAGGCCACCACCGACAAGGCCACCCCGGTCAACATCGTGCAGCACGCCTACTGGAACCTCAGCGGCGATCCGGCCACTTCCATCAACGATCACATCCTCACCATCCCGGCCAAGTACTTCCTGACGACCGACAAGGATCTCATTCCCGACGGCAACCTTGCCGAAGTGGTGAACTCTCCCTTCGACTTCAACACCGCTACCGTCATCGGTGAACGCATCGAGGCTGCCAGCATTCCCCTCCAGCTCGGCAAGGGCTACGATCACTGCTGGGTCGTCGACGGGGAAGGCATGCGCCTGGCGGCCAAGCTCAGGGACCCCAAGACCGGCCGCGCCATGGAGCTCCAGACCGATCAACCGGGTGTCCAGTTCTACGGTGGCAACTTCCTCGACGGGGAAACCGCCGGCAAGGGCGGAGTGAAGTATGGACATCGCACCGCCTGCTGCCTTGAGACCCAGGTTTTCCCGGACTCCCCCAACAAGCAGGACAATCCCGCCTTCCCCAGTTGCATCCTCAAGCCGGGCGAAGCCTACACCCACACCATGGTGAGCAAGTTTTCGTGGTAACGACTGGTTCGCCCAGTCGATCGTCACTAGCAAAACGAGGGACCGCCAACCGCGGTCCCTCGTTTCTCTCCTCCCAGTCAAAACCTGATCCGCCCCTGCGATGGACGTTCCCACTGTCATTTCCTTCCTCTTCTTCACGGCCCTGGTGGCTTTCCTCACCTGGCGCCTCACCCGTGGGCGCATCGATGACACCGAAGAGGGCTACTTCCTCGCCGGGCGAAGCCTCACCGGATTGGTCATCGCGGGCTCACTTCTGCTCACCAACCTCTCTACCGAGCAGCTGGTCGGCCTGAACGGCGACGCCTACGCTAACGGCCTGGCGGTCATGGCATGGGAGGTCATTGCGGGTGCCTCCCTCGTGGTCCTCGCTCTCTTCTTCCTGCCGCGCTACCTCAAGTCCGGGATCGCGACCGTCCCACAGTGGCTCGAGGAACGCTACGGGCCAACCACCCGGGCCCTCACGACGTTCATCTTCATCGTCGCCTACATGTTGATCCTCCTGCCGTTCGTCCTCTTCCTGGGCGCGAAGGGACTCGGCGGAATGTTGAATCTCGAAGAGATGCTCGGACTCGGCGAGATCGGGACGATCTGGGCGATCGTGATCTTCATCGGGGTGGTGGGATCCGCCTACGCGATTTTCGGGGGCCTGCGCGCGGTCGCGGTCTCCGACACCTTCAACGGCCTCGGCCTCCTGGTCGGAGGCTTGATGATTACCTTCTTTGCCCTCCAGGCCGCATCCGGCGACGCTGGATTCTCTGAGGCCTTTACCAAGCTCAAGGAAGAGAAACCGGAAAACCTTCGTTCGATTGCCACCGGCGGGGATCACTACCTGCACTGGACCACCCTCTTCACCGGGGTCCTCCTCCTCAACTTCTTCTACTGGACCACCAACCAGCAGATCATCCAGCGCACCTTCGCGGCCAAGAGCCTCGCGGAAGGCCAGAAGGGCGTCCTTCTTGCATCCTTCTTCAAAATCCTGGCCCCCCTCATCCTCGTTCTCCCCGGACTACTCGCGTGGCAGGTTTTCGCGAACAAGGGCATCGATCAGGCCAACATGGAACAGGGCGAGGTTTACGGCCAACTCGTACGCACCGTCCTCCCAACCTGGTTGACCGGGTTCTTTGCCGCCGTCGTGATGGGGTCGATCCTCTCTACCTTCAACTCGGTCCTCAATTCCAGCGCGACCCTCTTCTCGCTCGGAGTCTACAAGAAGATCATCCACCCCACCGCCAGCCAGCACGAACTGGTGAAATCGGGACGCATCTGCAGCGCGGCGGTCGCAGTGCTCGCCGTGATCGCAGCACCCCTCATCTTCCTGAACGTCGATGGCCTCTTCGAGAAATTCCAGTCCCTCAACGGGATCTATTTCATCCCGCTCCTCGCCATTGTCCTCTTCGGTTTCTTCAACCGGACCGCGGACGGCGCGACTGCCGTCATCACGATTGTGGTCGGTCTTGTCGCGATGGTGATCGGCACCTTCTTCGGCGGAAAAGAAGTCCTCGACCCGGTGACAAACGAAGTCCTCTCCAAGGGTTGGATGCTCGGCACCTTCCACTCCGGCTTCCACTACATGGGCGCGGTCTTCGCCACCCTTCTGGTCCTCCAGCTCATCCTTGGGGGGTTCATGAGACGTCCCACCCCGTACGTGCAACATGACGCGAAGGTCGTCGACCTCACTCCCTGGAAGCACGCCAAGGCGGTGGGAATCAGCCTGATCGTCCTCGTCTTCGTCCTCTACGCAGCCTTCGCCTTCTAGGAAAAGCCCGCGGGCAACCCTCCGCTGCTTCTCCTTGCCGGCCAGAAATCCGGACGCCAGAACCCCTGTCCTACCAGCAGGATCTCGATGCCCCTCCAAGCAAACGAATCCCTCGCCGAACTCTCCGCCGACGCACGGACCCATCTCAGACAGTACTACCAGCAGGAGCCCTCCCTGCTCGCCGCCGCCCCGGGACGGGTCAATCTGATCGGCGAGCACATCGACTACTGTGATGGCTTCGTGCTGCCCCTCGCCATCAACCGGCACATCGTTATTGCAGCCGCCCTCAACAACTCCGGAATGGCCCGGGTGCGCTCGATGGGAGAGGAGGAGGCCGTTATCTCCCTGGAAGACCCCCAGGCCCCGGCGACACCACCCTGGACCAACTACCTGCGGGGCGTCCTGGAGGGCTTCCGCCTCCGCGGAAGCTGGCCCGTCCCGGGATTCGACGCCGTCATCGTCAGCAACCTCCCCATCGGCGGGGGACTCTCCTCCTCCGCCGCCCTCGAACTGGCCTTTGCCACCATCGTGGAAGGCCTTGTCGACACCGTCCTCGACACCCGCGAGAAAGCCCTCCTCTGCCAGAAAGCGGAGCACGACTTCGCAGGAGTTCCCTGCGGCATCATGGACCAGTTCGCCTCCGCCTTCGGTCAGCAGGACAATCTCGTCCTGATCGACTGCCAGTCGCAGGACCCCGAACTGGTTCCCTTTCCCTCCAGTGATCTCAGTGTCCTGGTGGCCAACACCATGATCCGGCACAAACTGGCTGACGGGGAGTACCGGGCACGCCGGGAAGATACCGAACGGGCCCTGGCCTTACTGGGGAAGTCAAGCTGGCGCGAGGTCAACCCTGCCGATCTGGAAACCCTCCGGAACGAACCAGACGACCTCCTCTTCCGCCGGGCCCGCCACGTGGTGAGCGAGATCGCCCGGACCAGGGAATCCGCCAAGGAATTGCGCCAGGACAACTATGCCGCCCTCGGGCCGCATATGGCGGCCTCTCACCAGTCGCTCCGGGATGACTTCGAAGTGTCCTGCGGGGAACTCGACCTCATGGTCAGAATCGCCAACGAGATCGGTTTTGAAGGAGGGGTCCTCGGTTCACGCATGACCGGCGGCGGCTTCGGGGGCTCCACCGTCACCCTCTGCCGGGGCGAGCAACTCCACGAGATCGCGGCTCGCCTCTCCGTGGCCTATGAAGAGGAATCCGGCCATACGCCCCAGCTCTTTGCCACCCGTCCGGTGCAGGGAGCGAGGCTCCTGTAGGACAACTCTTTGAGGAAGCCGGTCTCCTATTCCTTCCTCTCCTTCATCTCCGCATACATGTCGGAAGCCTCCTGAATCTCTGACCGGCTGGGAAGTTCCCCCTCCACTATGGCGAACGCGTAATTCACGGTGAGAGTCTCGCCTTTCTTGATCTCCTTCTCGAAGAAGGAGCCGAAGCGTCCATAGTCGCGATAGGCGGAATGCACCGTTCCCTTGGGATTGCCGGGATGGTTGAGCTGCACCACGCTGTGCGCCTTGTCACCGAGCCAGTAGGTTTCCGCAATCCAGGCCAGATCCTTGTGCTTCTTCACGTTGCCGGTCGTGATCTCCTCCTTGGGAAAGAGATACTTCGTCTTCTTGCGGTTCACCTCGTCGGCAGGCCGGTACTGGATCCCGGCGTGTTCCGGATCCCCCTTCAGGGCCACATCACCATACGTCGCAGTCAGCTTGCTCTTGAAAAAGATGACCACGCGGGCCCATCCCTCATTCGGAGTCCACACCGTCATCGTCCGTTCCTCGTCGAGCATCGGTTTCCTGTCCCCATCGTTCCACTGAGTGACCGAAGTGATGCTTGCCGTGTTCTCGCGGGTCTTATGCTCGTGAAACTTCTGGTGGACGATGGCACCGTTCTTCATGTGCCAGCGATCGTAGCTCTTGCCGTTGAAACCCAGCTTGCTCCACCCGATGAAGATGCCGCGGTGGTGGGTGTACTGGCCTCCCGGACCCTTCGTGATGGGCGCTTTCCCCTCCGCATCGAAGACGTGCAGATACGGCTTGTAGGTCGCATGCTTCTTCTCGTNGGTCGAGGTGTCATACTCGTACATGTAGCGGACNAGCACCTTGTCNCCGGAGAGGATGTCGAGGTGCTTNCCNTTGGNNTCCTTGATTTCGAGTTGAGCNGCCAGGGNAGCAAGCAANCCGATNGAAAGTGTCAGCGTGAGGGCGAGAGNNTTNGTTTTCATGATGNTGCAGTCTCTATACCCCGGNATCCCACCCNCTGATCAAGCTANTCCNTCCCGTCTTTCCCCGANCCGCCGGATTCNCCGGGTTTTNNCCTCAGCNCGGCCGTATCAGATGGACGNNNGNNCAAAAAAGGCCAATCGTCTCCCTTCATGNCCACGCGACGCCGCTTCCTNGCCGGCACCGGNTCGACCGTTGCCGCCACCGCCATGAGTTCCGCCGAGAGCNCNACCANCCCGAAGGAGAAACTTCTNCTCTCCTTCGGACTCATGGCCGACTGCCAGTACGCGGACGCGGAACGGGCCGGGACGCGCTTCTATCGCGAGAGTCCCCGCAAGCTCGAGGAAGCGGTCCGCGAGTTCAACCAGCACGAACTGGCCTTCACCTTTCACCTGGGGGATTTCATCGACCGGGACTTCAAGAGCTTCGCCGACCTCAAGCCCATCACCGCAAAACTCAAATCCCGTCTCTATCACATCCTCGGCAACCACGACTTCGANGTGNCCGAGGANCTCANGNAAAAGGTCCCTGCCGAACTGGGCCTCANNGATACCTANTATGGGATTCGNCAAGCCGGGTTCCGCTTCCTCCTCCTCGANACCACCGAGGTGAGCACCTACCGCTACCCCNCCANGGATGCCAGNACNNCACAGGCCNANGNGGAACTCAAGANANTGAGTGCGACCGGNAAATCCTACGCCCAGTCCTGGAACAGCCGGGCNGGCGATGCNCAGCTCACCTGGCTGNCCGGTCAGCTNGANGANGCAACCACCGCCGGGGAATCNGTTCTCGTCTTTGGCCATCACCCGGTTCTCCCCGAGGAGGCGCACTGCAGCTGGAACCGCTNNGCACTGCACNAGCTCCTGAGCAGGTTCCCCTGCTGCAAGGCCTACCTCAATGGTCACCGGCACAGCGGCGGTTACGAACTGNAGGNGGGNNTNCACTACCTCACTCTCAANGGAATGCTCGAAANGAAGGACAATGCCTTCTCCTGCGCCCGGCTCTATCGTTCCCACCTTGAGATCCGCGGTTTCGGCCGGCAACCATCGCGCACTCTCCAGTTCCGCTAGAGGGAATCCCGCAGAACCACATCCTCATCCGGCGGGGTTGTGGAGAACACCTGCCTCATCGGCCCGGCTCACGTCCCATCCCCTGCCCGGCCGACGCGTTCTACTTCTGCGGATGAACGGTCATTCGCAGGTAACGCTCATTCGCCACTCCCACTCCCAGCTGATCCCGCACGCGAAATACCTGCTCGTCGTCCCGCAGGATGCTTCGCTCGGATCGGTTCCAGTCCACGAGATCTCCACTCACTTCGGCGTCGTAATGCAGGCCCGTATCCACCCGTTTGGTGCTCTCCAGCGTCAGCTGCCCGTCCTCGAGGACGGGAATGGGCATCGCATCCCAGTCGGTGGCACTCCCTCCGGTGGCAAACTCGAAGAGCAGATTCTGCCCATCGCCATCCGGGTCCAGGGTTACTCCCGTCTTCTGTCCGATTCCCGCCTGTAACACCCACCCCGTGTAGCCGGTGAAGGAAATTTGATCAAGATAGCCGGTGTCATCGCGGCGGGAATCACTCCCATCCTTCTCATAGGCCCAGGTGAGCTGATGCCATCCATAAGGCAGTTCTTCGGTGTATTCCTGCCACCCGCTGTTTCCAGTCAGCGACTCTCTCTGTTGCCCGTTCACTTCGTAATACAGGAAATCATAATCTCTCTCCGAGGAGACCCGCCAGGAGAATGCTACCTCCCCCGGACCGAATACCCACGTGCTGAGGGACGCCCGTCCATCATGGGGGACGCCCTGGGCGGCGGCCGCAGCCTGCCCGTCACTTGTCTCCTCCGACTGTGAGATCCAGGTGCCGGATCCACTCGTCTTCCAGGCAAGACCCCAGTTCGGGCCGGTGGCCGGGTAGGCAGCCTCTCCGGCCGCTGAAGCGGGCAGGATCTCGACCATGGCGGGAATGCTGAATTGCTCATCATCCTGCTGGATGTTCAGGGTGAAACTGAACTCACCGTCGGCAAGAGGAGTGCCAACCACTTCGCCTGTTGCGTTCAATGACAATCCGGATCCCAGTTGGACCGGGACAAAGGAGGCCCCGGGTCTGGAAGTCGGGAACTGATACTCCACCGGACCGCCGGAATTCAGCCGGACATGCGCAGGCCCCATCAAAAAGGGCATGCTCCGGGAAGCCAGTTGCAGGAAATCCACCCATGCGTGATCCTCTCCCTCCCGCGTGTCTACATCCTTGCTGTATGTCCAGCGGATGGTATGCCGCCCGGGCGGAATGGCGACCACCTGGTAATCCCAGTCCCTGACCCCTGAAATCTCCTGACGCATCTCAGCATCTACCGTGAGGCGGAGAAAATCATAGTCCTCCTCACTGGAAACCTTCCACCAGAATCCCAGGTAATCGGGACCTTCCACCGCCACTTCCAGCCAGGACGCGCTGTTATCCCCGATAGCTCCGCTCTGTGCCCGATTGCTTCCCGCCCGCGAGTCACTGCTGCTATCGAGGCGGAAAGGAGCATCACCCCCCGAACTCAACTCACCCCCCCCCGGAGAATCGAGCGCCTGGTCGAGGGAGTTCGGCAAAATCGTGAAACTGATCCTGCCCTCTGCCGACCCGGCCTCATTGGCAATCGTCACGGTCACTTCAAATTCCCCGGAAACCGGGGGGATCCAGCTGATCATCCCCTGCCCGTCAATCTCCATGCCCGGAGGCGCATCGCTCAGTGAGAACGCAGTGGGAGTATTTTCCACCACCACGCTGACGGCAACATCTTCCCCCACCCTTCCGTTCACCACCGCCGGACCGACCAGGATGGGAACGGTGAAATCATCGTTGATGATTGTCCCCCAGGCCTGAGCATCACTCACATTCACGGGGGCATCACCCTGCAGGGAGAGCGCCACCCGGAATCGCTCGTTCTCTTCCGGGGCAGTGTCCCCCTCGATGGAGATGGAGATGGTCTTCGTGAGCTGGCCTGCCGCGAGGAAAAAGTCCGCGTTGGCCGCCGCCACATAATCGGAACCCGCGACAGCTGAATCGTTCTCCGTCGAGTAGGTGAAATCGAGCCGCTGGTCCACCGCTTCACTCAGGCTGACCGTGAATTCCAGATTCTTCCTCCCGGCGTCTCCTTCCGAGATCTCAGCATCCGCGACAATGACCCGGGAGAGACCCATCGAGATTCCATCCAGCGTCAACGAACCGCTCTCATCCGGATCCAGCCAGTCCCGCAATCGGGAGCCCGGCGCTCCTCCACCATCCCAGCCCCTGGAAAATTTACCGTACCAGTCTGCATCATCATTCCCACAGGCGGCATCACCACCGGACAACTGCCCCACCATGTGCCCGTTCTGGTCGTAGATCGGCGACCCGGAGGATCCTCCCTCGGTTGAGCCGTGATCCCAGTCAATCACCATCCAGTGGGTTCCGTTCGGATTGCTTCCCGTGCTGTAGTCATTAGTCGATCGCAGGGGGTCAAAATCAAAACTGATGCGCTTCTCCGAGGTATTCGGGAAATGCACACTCACCGCCATCTCGGGAGTTCCCGTCCGCGACCACCCGGCGAGGAACACCTCATGATCGGAATCAATCGGGTCGTCCAGTTCCACCAGCGTCATGTCCGAGGCACTGTAGGTCGCACGTACTGCGGCTCCACTGTTGAAGTTGTTGATGGGACCGTTGCCGTCCCCTCCGTTCTGGCTGCTGCCCGGTGTCCGGCAGGAGGCATTCTCATGGTTCCAGTAGACCACCATGCTGGCCGCATTGGACGAACGCACTCCGCAATGGTCCGCCGTCATGAAATACGGGGTCCCATCGTTGCGTGCATTGTTGATCGCACTGCCCGAACAGGTGTCCTCCCCGTTCAGGGTGTAGACTCCCGCCGCCTTGATCTGGTCCCGATACTGGTCGAGAGCCGGACCCACGCCCGATTCCGTGGCTGAGCACACCACGTCAATATGGCAGTTTCCCTCCGGAGCCGAATTGCCGACCTTCCAGTAGCCGGCCGCAAAACTCAAGGGACGAAAGCCCCGGTTGATGGAGGCCACCTGAAGCTGCACCTGGGACCGTTCCTCCTGCTCCACCTCAAGCAGGAGCTCCAATTCCGCGCCCGCCACCACCGGAGTCCAGAGTTCGCCGTGCGCGTCATTGTCGGCGGCAGTAAACGGGCGCACCTGCAACTCGTTCCCGGCCCGTAGTTCCAGCCGCGCACTCCCCGGCAGGCGGAAGCGAGAAAAACCCAGATTCAGATTACGCGCCCCGGGAGCCTCGATCCGCAACACCCATCGCTCCCGTCCCCCCCGCGACTCCCATCGACCGTGCGACGAGGGCGTGATCTTCACCGGTAGCGCCTCCGCAAACCGGAGAGGCGCGCCCTTTCGCGGCGGGTGGGCGACTAGGAGCTCTTCAGCCGAAAATGGTGGAAGCTCCAGCGTCCCAACCGACCAAGAGCGGTTCTTCTCTCCCGGCGCGACAACAGGAGCAACAGGACTCACGTCCCGGCCTCCGAAGGCAACCACGGTCTCGCCGGACTTCATCTCCCGGTGCTCCGGAAAAACGGAAGAGAACGGCGCGCGGAAGAGCAGCGCAGTGGAAACGAAAAGAATAAACAGGCTGCCTGACCAAACAAAAAATCGTCTGTTCATCGGGGGTTATAAGAGTGCCACCGCCTTCCCGAGACAAAAGCGAAACTTTGTGAGAATACGGATCAGAGGCCATCATTCCACTTGCCAAAGGCGACTCCCGGCGAGCGTAATCATTCCATGATTCGTCGCCTGCCCGCCCTCGTATTAGGCTTCTCACTGCTCCTCCGCGGACTCCTCGCCGCCCTTGCCGCCCCCGAGAGCCCGAATGTGGTGTTCTTTCTCATAGACGATTTGGGTTATATGGATATTGGGGCCTACAATCCGGACTCCTTCTACGAGACCCCCAATTGCGACCGCATTGCCGCCGCGGGATGCCGCTTCACCAACGGTTACGCCGCCAATCCAGTCTGTTCGCCCACCCGGTATTCCATCATGACGGGCCGTCATCCTTCCCGCCCGGACGCCACCAATTTCTTCTCCGGTCGTCGCGGGGGTCGCTTCAGGCCGGCACCCCTCCACGACCGTATGGATCTTGAAGAAGACACGCTTGCGGAGGCCTTCAGGGAGGCGGGCTACGCCACCTGCTTCGCCGGGAAGTGGCATCTCGGACCGACCCCGGAATTCTGGCCCACCAAACAGGGTTTTGATGTCAACCTCGGTGGTCATCGCGGGGGGATGCCGCGCAGTTTCTTCTCGCCCTACCACAATCCCCGCCTCCCGGACGGCCCCAGGGGCGAACACCTCCCGGAACGACTTGCCGGGGACTCCGTCAAGTTCATCGCAACAAACAAGGACCACCCCTTCCTGCTCTACCTCTCCTTCTATTCCGTGCACACGCCCCTTCAGGGCAAACCTGACCTGGTGGCCAGGTACCGGAAGAAGGCCGCCAGGCTTCCGGCTCCCGGGAAACAACCCGAGTTCGGTCCCGAGGAACAGGTCTGGCAACCCGGGGGCACAAAGGCCCCACCCCGCAAGGTGCGCATCCGTCAACGCCACGCTGTTTATGCCGCCATGATGGAATCCATGGACACTGCAGTCGGCCGGGTCCTGGATGCCCTCGACCAGCACAAGCTCACNGGGAATACCATCGTGATCTTCATGTCCGACAATGGCGGACTCTCCACCTCGGAGGGCAGCCCTACCTCCAACCTGCCCCTGCGGGGTGGCAAGGGCTGGCTCTATGAAGGNGGCATCCGCGAACCGTACATGATCGCNGCTCCCGGNCTCACCAGNCCCGGTTCCGTCTGCCACCACCCGGTCATCTCCACCGACTTCTANCCCACCCTNCTTGAACTTGCCGGACTCCCCGCCAGNCCCNGACAGCATCTCGANGGCCNGTCTCTCGTTTCCCTCCTGAAGGATCCGNANACCNCCCTCCCCCGCAANTCGCTCCACTGGCACTACCCGCACTACTCAAACCAGGGGGGCTTTCCCGGCGGAGCCATTCGCCAGGGTGACTACAANCTCATCGAACGCCTNGAGGACGGCCGCGTCCACCTCTACAACCTGAAGNAGGATATCGGTGAGAAGACNGANCTTGCCGNAAAGGANCCGGAACGCATCAAATCCATGCGANGNGACCTTCACGCCTGGTACNGGAAAGTTGATGCCAAGTTCCTCCGNCCNAAGCAACCGGGTGGNCCGATGCCCTGGAAGCCCTGAGANCGNCANCTGGAGACTGGAGACCGCANGCCGANGCCCGGGGCCCTNGNAACCCTGGAACCCCCGCTATCCCAGATCCATCACCAGCACCTTGTCCCACCAGTTCNTGAAGGTCTCCACGAACTCCCTGTGGTGNGGGTCNTCNCCCTGGTAGNCGTTATGATCCTCGAGGGTCGCNAACTTGAAGGAGAGNCCGTAATCCCACGAGTGATCAGTCACCGGNCGTTCCNCGGTCGNGGCCGGACTCCCCCAGCGNCCGCTCTCCAGNGGGGCCGANTCCGTGAGNCTGNTCATCCCGGCCTCGAACTCCGCCANGTCGNCGTCGTTCTTCCGTTCCTCCTTCAGCCAAAAGTAGACNTGGTGTTCCATGNCTGGAGAGGTAGTCGGAAGGNCCCCGGNCCGGAAGCCAAAAAAGTCANCNCANNGNCTTCACCATNTTCCAGTGCGGGATGGTCACNTCCATAAACTCNTCNCCCNCCTTCCTGAAGCCCAGCCTCTCGTANAANCCCACCGCGGCATCNCGNGCATTGAGCTCGATCCGATCCACTTCNTCCNTGATCAGGATCTTCTCCACTCCTCCCAGTAANCTGCGCCCNANNCCCGCTCCCCTGCTGTTCCGGNTCCACCNCCATCTGGCGNAGTTTGACTGCCCCGTTNCCCAGTGNCCGGATGANCACGCAGGCGACGANNCCGTTGTCCNCTTTCATCGCAAAGTGCCGCTCCCGGGACTCCCANNCTTCCTCTTCCGCCGTCCACTCCAACCCCAGCGGATCCCGNAGGATCCGCTTCCGCAAANCCAGCNTTTCCCCGTANGTCTCCGACCCNAATNCAGNTTCCTCTACNAGCACCGCCCGAACTCCAAATCTGCAATCTGNNTACTGTCCGCTNCCCACGNNCTCCCGCCAGCCCACCGNCNGGNNCCGGAAGANCTGNNAGCTGCNNCTATCTNTTCGCCTTCNGCTGGATCTTCTCTGANTCCTNCGCTCCAATTTCGCGGACGAAGACGTTCCGCCACCGGATCTCGCCCCCGTGCGTCTGCAGCTGGATNGGACCCTTTTCGGGAAGCGCTCCCTTTTTGTNGAAATAGTTCTGCANCCTGGCGTGATCGACCACCAACTTGCCGTTGAGATAAATNGTCACNATGTCTCCGGCCATGATGANGCGGAAGCTGTTCCACTGCCCNAAGGGCTTGTCGGCAAGAACGAGNGGATCCTTCCCGGNCCAGTTCTTGGGATTGTTCCAGAGTCCNCCCGATCCCTTGTCGGCACCGATCTTCCACTTTCCNCCCTCCTNGGTGTAATCCCAGATCTGCACCTGGGGGATACCCCGCAGATAGATCCCACTGTCAGCCTTGGCCACCGTCTTGTATTCNAGCAACAACTCGAAGTCCCCGTAGTTCTTCTCCGTGCTCAGGTAGAGCCCGTGACCGTCATTNACCAGTTCATCACCTTCCACNCTCCANTGCTTCCTGATGTCCACCAGGCTCTTGGCCTTNTTNNCGGCCAGCTTTTCCGGNCTGAGAGCCATCCANTTGGCCGGGTCTTCGGTTCCAATNCCCCACCACCCGGTCAGATCCTTNCCNTTGAAGAGNGCNGCAAACCCCTTGGGCGGTTCNACCTCCGCACCCGCCGGAGNNNNCACGGGAAGGAGAAANGCCACAAGGGCNAGACAAGTTGAGAGCGAGGTCAGTTTCATGAATTTACAGATTNGAAATCTGCNCCACTGTATTAGNCCCCCGGCAAGTGGCTATTGCAAAATCTCCCTTCTCTCCCAGTATTCCTNNCCCCATGCGCTTCTTCATCCTTTCTCTCTTNCTGGGCTNTGGATTCTGGGCTCCATGTTCTGCNGCCGGACGGCCCAACGTCGTCCTCGTCATCACCGATGACCAGGGTTACGGCGATCTCGGCTGCAACGGGCACCCCTGGGCCCGAACCCCCCACATCGACAAGCTCCACTCCGAGGCCGTGGCNCTCGACGATTACCACGTCGCCCCCACCTGCTCACCCACCCGCTGNGGNCTGCTTACCGGCCATTGGACCAACCGCACCGGCGTGTGGCACACCGTNAATGGCAGATCCATGCTGCGCGANAACGAGNTCACCCTCGGACANCTCCTCAAGGANAACGGNTANGCCACCGGCATGTTCGGGAAATGGCACCTCGGGGACAACTTNCCCTACCGGCCCGAGGACCGTGGCTTCACCGAAGTCTANCGTCACGGNGGAGGAGGAGTGGGACAGACCCCCGANCTCTGGGACAACAANTACTTCGACGGGCGNTACTGGCACAATGGCANGATCGTCCCCGCCAGGGGATTCTGCTCTGATGTCTTCTTCGANTTCGGAATCCGGTTCATCCGGGACTGNGCCAGGGAANAGAAACCCTTCTTCGCCTACATCTGCACCAACGCCCCTCATGGNCCGCTCCACTGTCCNCAGAAGTACATGGACATGTATCCCGGCCGCAGCAAGGCCGAGCAGGCNTACTACGGNATGATCACCAATATCGACGACAACGTGGGACGNACCCGCAAGGTNCTCGCCGAGCTGGGNGTCGCCGACAACACCATCTTCATCTTCACNACTGACAACGGCACCACGGTGGGACGCAACGTCTTCAACGCCGGAATGCGTGGCTCCAAGGGCAGCGAATACGACGGAGGACACCGCGTTCCCTTCCTTCTCCACTGGCCCGCGGGNAAGCTGACNGGNAAGCGCTCCGTCAAGACCCTCACNTCCTTTGTGGATATCGTNCCCACCCTTCTCGATCTCTGCAACGCGAAGAAGACNCCTGCCGGTCTCAAGTTTGACGGGGTGTCCATCAGNANCCTCCTCTNCCAGGGCGACCACGACGGCTGGCCCGACCGCTTCCTCATCACCGANTCTCAGCGNGTGCGCGATCCCATCAAGTGGCGCAAGTCCGCCGTCATGTCCGAANAGTGGCGCCTCATCAACGGGAAGGANCTCTACCAGATCGACNAGGACTCCNGCCAGAAGCTCGACGTNGCNTCGAAGTATCCCGAACAGGTGACCAGGATGCGCGCCTTCTACGAAAAGTGGTGGACTGAACTCGAACCCACCTTCTCCCAGACCACCGAGATCTANCTCGGNCACANGGATCANCCCCGGGTCTCACTCACCTCTCACGACTGGATCCAGGAACAGAATCCACCGTGGAACCAGGGTCACATCCGCCGCGGATCCGGAGCTAAAGACGGCAAGCACCCGGGCCACTGGGCGGTCAAGGTNGTAAAGAAGGGTAAATATTCCTTCGAACTACGNCGCTGGCCGGCGGAAGCGAACAAGCCCATCAATGCCGGACTGCCGGCCCTNCCCGATGTCCCCGGCTCCAGCAAGGCCTTCAGCGCCATTCCNGGAAAAGCCTTCGCCTTCANGACCGCTACCCTGCGCATCAACGGCAAGGACATCATCTCGGCNCCGCTGGAGGGAGAGGAAACGAGCATCAANCTCACCGCCGATCTCACNGTGGGCTCTCATCGCCTTGCCCCGGTCTTCNAGACTGCCGCTGGCAGNGAGCTNGGCGCNTACTACCTGATCGTAGAGCCTTCTCCCTGAGCAGCAATGACTTAGNGAGAAAGCTTCNCGCCCGNGNCTCCATGTGAAACAGTTGAACGAAATGAANGCCCCCGTAGCTTCGTATCCANATGCCGCCTGCGGGATTCTCCTCTTCAGATGACCGCCTGCCTGCGAACGGGAAGACCCGGATCCCGAACGGAAACCAACAANCCCGNACCCTCCCGCACAATGAAACACAAAACGATCCTTCCCGCTCCATCTCTCGCCGTGGGCATGNCCGCAACACTCNCGCTTGCCCTGNGCAGCTCACTCGCCGCCCTGGCCGCCCCTGACGGCAAGTATCAGCCACTGCTNGACGCCCTCAACNAGAAGAAGCAGCATGCTCTCGTTGAGGCGGAGGAGGCGCAACTNCTCATCGCCGGCTACCAGGAGTTCCTGGCAGATCCGGAACTTNATACCGAAGAGGGTCCCGAACTCCGCAAGAGCCTCATCAAGGANCGGGCCCGCTACAAGCAGCGNCGCGCCCAGGCNGGGAGCATNCAGGTGGCCTTGCAGGNACTTCAGCGGNTGCCCAATGACGAACATGTGACTCTTTCCTCATTACAGGGAGCCTACGCTGATCTNAATCAGCTCGCNGCCAGGGGCAAGGCGGCCTGGGATGAGGTNCTCGGCAACCGCGAAAGGTTCGTNANGNACCTGGAACGANAACATGAGNAGCACNTGCGCAATGCCCAGAATGCTCTGAACGAACTCAANGTGGAAGAACAGGCNGCACAGCTNCTCCTCAATTCCATCGATCCCAANCNGGGNGGCTCCTCCGACNCGGAGTTCTTCGTTGCCCTCAAACTTCCNGCCATCAAGTCNGCGGTAGAACGCGGATTCCGGATCNCCNCCAANCCCANGGANCCCAGGCGNCAGGCGCAGACGACTCTCATCGCCCTCATCGCCTACTCGCAGTATTTCTGGGANCACTACAGCGGAGCACGTTCGCTCCTGACGGAAGAGGAACTTCCCTCCGACCGTCNGCGCAACATATTCGGCGTCCCTGATGGCAAGGTGCTCACCAGCGACATGGTCACCCACAACAACAGTCACTTCTACTACCTCGCTCCGAAGGCCCGNGAGAGCTTCAACGCCANGCTGAAAATGATCTGGGGCNANGAGGCGGTGNCCGTCACCACCTGGNACCAGAAGTACGACGAGCAATTCGGCCGGGCCTGCANGGGTCTCGCCACCGTGAGCGACGANCACCTCGTACCCAACCAGCAGGTCTTTGCTCTCCTGGAGAAGATCGAACTTCTCCTCAACGAACTCGANCTCGTNCACAAATCCATCAAGCACCTTGANTCCAGCTACCAGNNGCAACTGNNAAAGGCCAAGCAGTTCGGNGATGAAGCACGGCTCTCTTCCGCNCACTACAACGCTGAAATCTGGAGTCGNGAGTCGAANCAACTGCTGCGTGGATTCGAAAAGAGCACGNCNCTCCTCTCCCAACAGCTCAAGGCTTCCTCGGAGAGCNNCTGGATTCCGNACGCCCGCGGCATCTCAGNGAGTGCCCTGATCNTCNCCAAGGCCCAGAAACGCTTCTATGCGGTGCGCAAGGTGAAAAGCGAACTCAAGAAATTGCTGGCNCCCCGGGATCCCCTCCCGNCNTCCACCGANCCNGAGCGGGNCACANCTCCCGCTCCTCTTCCCGAGCTCCCGGGAAACGATCCTGCCCCCNTGCCGCCNCTTTAGGTCCCAGCTGACCNGCAGGGAAAGAACCTCCCNTCCCTGCTCCCGGCAGGCCGCGANANGGGANCTGCCCGANCAACTAGGANCTGATAAAGGAGANCAGGTCCGCCAGGTCCTGCTGGGAAAGACCNGCCTCCAGCCCCTCCGGCATGAGAGAGAGGTTGACGCTCTTGAGGCTCTTGATGTCACTGCGCAGGATCGCCTTGGTGGTCCCGTCGNGAACCTTGAAGGTGATGCTGACCGCGTTCTCGGAAGCGAGGAGNCCGAANAGAAACTCCCCGCTCTTCANTTCGCAGTTGTAGGCGTGGAACCCCGGCTGGATGTCANGATTAGGGTTGAGGATACNGNCCAGGAGTTTCTCGGGAGGGTGCTCCCTNACGGANCTGAGATCGGGNCCNACCTCCCGNCCCTCCTTCCCGTGCCGGTGACAGGCCAGACACAANCTGCGATAAACCACCCGTCCCTTNNCCNCATCACCTTCCAGGNTCAACGCCGNTCNAAAATNCTCCACCACCTTCTCCCGNACAGGTGAAGACNCGNTCTTCAGCAGATCGGAAGCCATCGTTCGAATTCCTTNATNGGGATGCTGNCGGAGCCGCAGGCGCCGGGTCGCATCAAGGTCGGCCAGCCTCACCNTCCCGCCTTTCAGGGAAGCGAGCAGAGNCTCCGTCCACGCNACCTGTGAAAAGAGCTCATCCACCGCCCAGCCNCGNCCGGNGGGTGAGAGTTGTNCCCACTTCTCCAGGAGAATTGCCGGCACTTCCTNAGCTCCCGTTCCACCCAGGACCGCNAGCACGNCTTTCAATTCACCAGGAGGGGTGGCCGGGGAAATGCGCCTCCNGAGAAACTCCATGGCAACCTCACGGGACCCNGGATGCCNGGCGAGCANGGCAGCNGCCGCCAGACGATCCTCCATCCCCCCGGTCNCACCCGCAATCAGCGANCTTGCCCGCTCCAACAGGTCCACGTGCACGCGATTGAATTCCNCGAGTGCGGCATCCTTGTNCTCCACAAGTTCCTTTAGTTGNNCTTGCCGGNTCCTCAGCAACCGATCGAGTTCCACGCAGAGAAACACNGTCTCGGCCTNCAAGGTGAGACGCGCCCTCTCAAAGACGGGAATCAGGAANCGGATGACTTNCTCCGANTTGCCCGCACGCAGGAGNACCTCNATGAGTGGCCGGNCCACCGCGCTCAAGGCCGGATCCCGGGACTCGCTCAGGGCGGCACACAGGTGATCGAGATGCGGCAGGGCNGAACTTAACGCCGCAATGGTGGCGAANGGCTCCTNGTGNTCCCGCAGNAGCANCCNCGCGAGGGCNNTTCCACAGTCNGCGGAGGGGGGNAANNCNCCAATCGAGAAGGCCAATTGCATCCGCACTCCGGGATCCCNGTCGTCAACCAGCTGCAAGGCCGCCGCCACCACCGGGGGACTGGCGTGACCTTCCGCCAAGCGCAGGGCGTTNTCCCGGANCCCGGCNTGNNGACCGTCCAGNCCCTTGATCAGCTCGTCCTCCCCAAGCGCCCCCATCCCGTCCAGCACTCCCAGCGCATGTGGAATTGTCTCCGCCAGGTCCGCCTCGTCCAGCCAANGCACGCACCAGTGGGAGCACNGCCNTGTCGTTTCTCCACAAAAGNTCCTGCTGANCCTTGTCGCGAACCCAGCCGTTGGGAGAACGCAGCCCNGCNACGAGATCCGNNGNATCNAGTCCGGCCAGNCGCGGAATATCACGCGGGGCATGCCCGATCCGCCGCACCCGGTAGATCCGACCCCGGTCCTCTCCGTGNCGATAGAACGGCAGGAGCTCCTCCTTCCCTTTCTGGGGAAGCCACTGCGGATGCTCGATTATGTAGCGGTAGATGTCGGCCACCCAGAGNCNNCCGTCNGGTCCNGTCCGCACCATCACCGGNCGGCACCAGCGATCGCTGCTCGCAAAGAAGTCAGGNTCCTTCTCCTTTCCTGCCCGCCGTGCCTTGAAGGTGACTCCTGANCGTTCCANGGCAAGCCGCTGGACCACGTTATGAAACGGCTCGCAGGAAAACCCATTGATCGTGCCTTNCTCGAAAAGGAAATGGTCACGGTAAATCATCCCGCTGCAGGCCGANGTATAGTGGCCCGACTGCTCGAAGCTGTGATAGCGCTTCTGCAACTTACTNGCCGGNTAGACCGGCGGGTTGAGTGGACCAGGCAACTGCACCCGACCGTCCGGCGCAGCGAGGTGCGGATTGCGCCGCAGGTAATGGTCCGGCAGNACGTAGTGCCANAGCGGCCGGGAGTTCTGCGTNCCGAACCAGCGNCCCCAGTCGTCCCGGTTCCGCCCGAANTGCGACGGACCACTCTGNGGNTCCACCACCCCGGTGTCCGGATNNAAGCGNAAATCGCGACTCCCCACCTTGANNTCGCTCTTGTTGCGNGTGGAACGGACCACGGTGGATGACGCGTGCTTGCCATGGTGCCCGCCCGCCGCCACNTAAACCCAGTTGTCCAGGCCCCAGCGCAGTCCATTCGCCCGGAGNTGCTGATTGCCCTCTGAAAGCCCGGTGAGGAGCACTTCCCGCTCGTCCGAAACGCCATCTCCGTCCCTGTCCCGCAGGAAGATCACATCCGGAGCAGANGTCACGATGACCCCGTTACGCCAGGTGAGAATTCCATTGGGAAAATTGAGCCCGTCGGCAAAGAGAGTGGAATGGTCATAGCGACCGTCCAGATCACGATCCTCNAGGAGCCGGANGCGACCACCNGCCTGCCCCTTTCCNTCCAANCCCAGCGGATAATCCGCCATCTCCACCACGAACAGGCGCCCNNTGGTGTCCCAGTCGAAAGCTACCGGATCCTTCACATGCGGCTCNGCTGCCATCAACTCCACCACGAAACCGTCCGGAACNTGGATGCTCCTGAGNCCCTCCGCCAGTCCCAGTGGGNGCGNGTCCGGNCCGGCCAGGGCNGGNCCGGCCAGGAAAAAGGCGACNAGNAAAGGGTGACGGATCATCGCCAAAAGCTAACCAATCNCACCNNCTGCCNCAAGCATGCTGACAGGNCNCCCGCTCCAACCNGATTNTGTTCNACCAGGAAGCCAGACCNCATGTTTATCACATCCGGATACCCTGAAATCATCCAANCNNCCGACCANTCAGTTCACGCGGGAACCCAGAATCTTCTCCGNCCNCAAGAAATTGCTTCACCCTTCAACGCGAGCAGAGATCCTCTCAGCCATGAGCAACAGCTACAACGTCGGCGTCATCGGATATGGCTGGGCNGCCACNGCNCACATCGAAGCGCTCAACANCACCAGCCAGGGCAANGTGACCGCGGTCTACTCCTCCCGCGACCTCAATCCCGCGGAACTNTCCGCCNCTCACGGGAGCGAAATCAAAGTCTACAACAAGGTGGAGGANCTCCTGGCCGACGACTCCATCGACGTGATCGACATCACCTCCTATCCGACCCAGCACAGGGATCAGGCCATTGCAGCCGCCAAGGCGGGAAAGCAGGTCATCCTGGAGAAGCCCATCACCCTCAACCTCGAGGACGCCGAGGCCATCGAGGCCGCCTTCGAAGCCAGCAACACCAGGAGCTGTGTCTGTTTCGAGCTGCGGTTTATCTCCCAGTTCACCACCATCAAATCCATCATCGAGGAGGGTCTCATCGGCGATATCCACTACGGTGAGATCGACTATTATCATGGAATAGGTCCGTGGTACGGACAGTACCGCTGGAACACCACCAGGGAGAATGGCGGCAGCTCGCTCCTCTCCGCCGGTTGCCACGCCCTGGACGCCCTCCTTCTCTGCATGGGGTCGGAGGTCGAGGAAGTCATGGCCTACAACGCACAGTCCACCCACGAGATCTTCGCCAAATACGAGTATCCAACGACCACCACAACCATCCTGAAGTTCAGGAACGGCGCGGTGGGCAAGTGCGCCAGCGTGATCGACTGCTTCATGCCCTACTATTTCCACACCCAGCTCTGTGGCAGCGAAGGCAGCATCCTCGACGACAAGCTCTACTCGTCAAAGCTCCATCTCCGCGACAAGGCCTGGACAAGGCTGCCCGTGGCCCTCGCAGATTCGGGCGACGTCGCCGACCATCCCTACCAGGACCAGTTCCAGGCTTTCTTTGATGCTCTCGACAAGGGCGAACCCATGCCCCTCACCAGCTACCGCGACGCCCTGCAGACCTTCCGTGTGCTTTTCGCTGCCGACGAAAGTGCTGCCACCGGTCAACCGGTCAAACTCTAACCAGGCCTTCCCGGCGCAGGCCCTGCCCGCCACGGCCCGGATAACCAGCAACCCAGTAACAACCACCCGTGCGAAGCACCGCCCTCGCCATCTTCGCCCACCCCGATGACATCGAGTACTTCGGGGCCGGAACTCTTCTCCTCCTGAAGGAGGCCGGATTCGAAACGCACTACTTCAACCTCTCCACCGGCAATTGCGGATCGGTCGAAATGGATGCGGAGGAGACCCGTCGCGTTCGTCTCGAGGAAGCGAAAACTGCCGCCGATCTCCTCGGAGCCCACTTCCATCCGCCCATCTGCGATGATCTTGAGATCTTCTACGACCTGCCGACCCTGCGCAAGGTGGCTGGCGTGGTGCGGCAGGTGAAACCCTCCATCATTCTCACCCACCCCCCGCAGGACTACATGGAGGATCACACCAATACCTGTCGGCTGGCAGTGACTGCGGGGTTCACGCACGGCATGCCCAACTTCGTGACCGATCCGTCTTCCGACGACACCTATCCGGAAGACGTTTTCATCTACCACTCCGTCCCCCACGGCCTCTGCGATCCGCTCCGCGTCGCTGCCCCCATCGAATCCTTCGTGGACACCTCCCCGGTCTTCGCGACCCAGCGCGAAGCCCTCGCCGCCCACGCCTCCCAGAAGGACTGGCTCGACCGGTCCCAGGGTGTCGACTCCTACCTCAGGGTCCTCGACGATCTCGCCCTCAAGGTCGGCCAGCTTTCCGGCCGCTTCCGCCAGGCCGAAGGCTGGCGGCGTCACCTTCACCTCGGCTTCTCCGCCCACGACCAGGATCCCCTGACGGACATTCTGGGTGAGAGATACCTCCTCACCGGGAATTCAGGCTCCTGACCATCCGGACCACCCCACCCGCCCTTCCTCTCTCAATCCCCTCACCGACCATGCGCCCGCAATCCAAGATCTCCTCCTCCTGGTGGGATTACACCACCCTGGATCCCGCCATCATCCAGGATGCGGCCAGACTCACCGGGAAGGATCTCGAAGAACTCTCCCGTCCCGGATTCCGGGTCGTGATGTATGACACCCTTGAGGACTTCTACCTCGCCGAGGCCCTCGAGTACATCGACGCCTGGAGACAGGCTACCGCCGACAACCCGGTCGGCATCTGTGGACCGATTGGGCCGACTGAACAGCTCCCTCTTGTCGCACGCCTCGTCAACGAACTCGGCATCAACGTCTCCTGCGGCCATTTCTGGGGAATGGACGAATGGGTCGGCCATGACGGAAAGGAAGTCCCCCTCGATCATCCGCTCTCCTTTGAAAAGGCCGACCGCAAACTGTGTTTCAACCGCATCGAGGCGGGGTTCCCGGAGGAAAACCTCCACTTCCCCGCCGCCGACACGCAGCCCTACATCGATTCCTGGAACTCCGGTGTGCGTTGCGCCGTCATGCAGGGGGGACAGGGTGATATCAAGCACTGGGCCTTCAACGATCCTCTCCGCCGCGAGGGCCGCTACCTCGATGAACCGCCTTCCCCCGCGGAATACCGCAAACTCGGCACCCGGATGGTCGAGCTCCATCCCATCACCCTCGCCCAGAATGCCCGCACCTCGGGTGGGGGCAACATCACCATGGTCCCCAGCCAGGCGGTCACGGTGGGACCGGTCGAAACCTGGCAGGCCGGAAAGGTTTCCATCTGGCAGGCCGGNACGCACGACAATCCCCTTGGCCAGCGACTCACCGCGCTCATGATCTCCAAGGGCCTCGCCGACTCCGCGGTCCCCATGTCCCTCCTCGCCGACCACTCCAACGTGCAGTTCAACTACTTCCGGGGTGGCCTCGGTTCCTGCGCGGTAGAGATGCACTGATCCTGCGGCCCAGCCTGGCGATCAAGGGGCTGCTCGACACCCCCTCACGAGATCAAATCCTACCCGGAGAAACAGATTCCCGGGCAGAATGTGGGACAAAACATTGACCCTCATATCAATATGGACATTTTCCAGACCATCCGCCGGGGAGACATTCGGATCCCCTCGGCAGACTCAACAATCAAAGCACCATGAACTGCACCTCTCTCCTGCTTCTGACCGGGATCCTGATGATCTCGTCCGCCTCCGCTGCCCGGCCCGATTGGCTGCAATGGCGGGGACCCACCCGCGACGGACAGATCCACGCCGGGGCCAGGCAATGGCCCACCCGCCTGAGCAAAGACAGCCTGAAGAAACTCTGGTCGGTGGATCTGGCTGAGGGCTATGCCTCTCCTGTTGTGGTCGGCAACCGCGTAATAACCGTTGAGACCCGGTCAAAGAAAAACGAGATCGTAAGAGCCTTTGACCGGAATACCGGCAAGCAACTCTGGGAGTCGTCCTGGGCAGGGGCGATGAGAGTGCCCTTCTTCGCTGCCAAGAATGGAAGCTGGGTGCGCAGTTCACCCGCCTGTGACGGCAGGAATCTTTACGTCGGAGGCATGGTGGATGTTCTCGTTGCCCTTGATGTCACCTCCGGGAAGGAGAAATGGCGGGCCGACTTTCCCCGCAGCGAAAAGACCTCAAAGCCGCAGTTCGGATTCGTGTGTTCTCCCCTGCTCGATAAGAATTATGTCTACGTCCAGGCTGGAAGCGCGCTGAGGAAGATCCGGAAGTCAGACGGTCAGACGGTCTGGAAGGTGCTGGCCGATGAGAGGGCGATGTTTGGTTCCGCCTTCTCTTCCCCGATCCGGGCCACCGTGGGAAACCGCGACCAGATCGTGGTGCAGACCCGTATGGAACTGGCCGGGGTTGCTCCTCATGACGGAAAAGTGCTCTGGAAAACTCCGGTCAAGGCCTTCCGTGGCATGAACATCCTCACTCCCACCGTTATCGGAAACAATGTATTCACCTCGACCTATGGGGGAGGGACCTTCTGGTATGGAATCGGAAAGAAGGGATCCAATCAGTCGGTCTCCCCCTTATGGCAGCACAAGGTCGAGGGCTACATGTCCTCTCCGGTCGTGGTGGACGGTCTCGTCTACATGCACGGAAAGGACAAGCGCTTCCACTGCCTTGATCCCAAACAGAAGAAAAAGCTCTGGTCCACCGCCGATGTCTACGGCTCCTACTGGTCCATGGTGGCCAATCGTAAGAGCATTCTCGCCCTCGACAACCGTGGCTACCTCCTCCTCATCGAGGCCAGCCCGAAAGGATTCAAGCTCTCGGGCAAGGTGGAGGTGAGTGGGCGCCCCACCTGGGCCCACCTCGTCGTCTGCGGTAACGAAGTCTACGTCCGCGATCTCAAGGGCCTCACCTCCTACCGCTGGCA
>PBXZ01000097.1:0-9272 GCA_002729415.1 Candidatus Poribacteria bacterium
TGATCTTTCTTGAAATATTGTAAACCATGCCTGTAATGTTCTCCAATAATCTCAGGCAATTCTTCTTCTGCCTGAATTTGTAAATTCAGCGATAAGAGAAGAACAATTATTATCAGGATCAATTTTATACGCATATTAATCGGATCCGTTTCCATTCAAACAAAATTCATGGTAACGAGTTCAGCGAAATCTCAAATGATGATCGCCGATAAGAAAATGCGGAAGATAGTAGGTGGGAAGGATACCGATGGTTTGTTTCTATGAAAAACGAATCAAGGAACAGCCAAATTAAATCATGCTGTTCCTTGATTCGTCTGCAGAGTAGAACGAATTAGTTACTAGTGAGGTACTAATCTCGTTTAGCCTTAATATGCGCCCAAGAGGTTGTAACCTTATCAGCTGGTTGGACAGGCAGAAAACTTCCATCCATAATTTCCGCTATTTCATTTTTGTCAATAACGCGATTGAACAAGTAGACCTCGTCGATAATACCAGTGAAAAATTCCTCGCCAGGATGCCTAGCACCAACCATAAATGAACCGTCAATTTCATCTATCTCTGGTGGTTTCTCACCACCGCCAGCTTTCTTACCATCAAAATAGATGGTGACGTTTGACTTGGTGTCATGTGTCGCAGTGATATGCACCCAATCTTCCGGTTGAATATCATCTGAGATACCTTTTTGCCCCCAGGTGCCACCCGATCGGGTCCAAAAATAAGTTTTTTCGCCACCTTTCTTGAAAATAACATGCCATCTCAGACTGCCGGCACCAATCATATAATTCCAGTCTCTTATTTGGTCTTTGGTTTCACCTCGTTTGACCCAAAACGCTATTGATAAAGTCTTAAGGGTTTGTAAAGCGTCCTCAATTGGCACCATGACATGACTTCCATCAGTTCCAGTGAACTGTAGTGCTTTTTCGAATTTACCATCAACCCACTTTGGCCCCGCGATTAATTCTCCGTCATGACCATGTTGAGAACCATCCTTAGCTGTCTTCCCCTTACCTTCATCAAATGAAAGATACAGCACCAGAGATTTATCGTCTAAACCCGCATGGGATAAATTCACTATGGTTAAGCTGAACACTAGAAAACAACTCAAAATAGAAAAGCTGCATGTTTTTAACATTAGACTCGCTCCTTTTTGGAATTATTCTTACNTCCTTTAAACACATGTAAACACTAAATTGAGTTTTTCTACTCCTCTTTAGCTTTAATATTGCTCCAAGTTGTAGTAAGTTTTCCCGTTGGCCGAACGGCTGTCGGACCTGCTATTATTTTAGTGATGTCATCTGTTGAAATAACCCTGTTAAACAAGTGAACTTCATCAATAACGCCAGTGAAGAATTCCTCGCCAGGATGCCTGGCGCCAACCATAAATGAACCATCGATTTCATCTACTTTTGGTGGTTTGGGACCTTCACCAGATTTTTTGCCGTTATAATACATCATAATCTTTGATCCCGTATCATGAGTAACGGTTATATGCACCCAATCTTCCGGTTGAATATCATCCGAAATGGCTTTTTGCGCCCAGGCGCCACCCGATCGGGTCCAAAGATAAGTTTTTTTGGTAGCGTTCTGGAAAATAACATGCCACTTCAAGCTGCCGCCGCCAATCATATAGTTCCAGTCTCGTATTTGTTTTCCCCGCTTGACCCAAAACGCAGCTGAGAATTTCTCTCTTAGCTGCAGGGCATCTGTGATTGGAACTTTGACGTGAGTCTCCTTGTTTCCATCAAACTCCAGTGCTTTACCAAACTTTCCACCAACCCATTTCGGATTATTGATAAGCGTACCATCATGACCATGTTTAGAACTATCTTTAGCTATGTCTCCTTTACCTTCATCAAATGAAAGATACAGCACCAGAGATTTATCGTCCAAACTTGCTTGTGCTACAAGACAAAACATCAACGTGCTAAAAAGAAATCATNTGNAAACAAGAACAATCTGCACCTGTTTCCACATGATTTTGCTCCAGATAGAATATTGTGNGACTATACACTTCCAAGCCAACATGTAAAATATACTTTAACGTGCTATTGTAATGCCCCCAAACAAAATGTCAACAGAAAACTGGGAAAAATCACCATCCCTTCCAGCTCCCGTCCAAGTGGCGATATTGACGATAGGGTAAAGGTTCGTAGTTAAACTGGCTAATATCCTCTTCCTTGACTGTGATTCCTAAACCGGGATCTTGGGATATGTTGATATACCCGTCTTTGATTATCCAGTTATGTTCAATGCAACGGTTAAACTCTGTAAAACCATGCGTTTCCTGTATCAAGAAATTGTTCATTACAGCATCAGCCTGTAAGGTTGCTGCGTACAAGACTGGCCCTGCAGCCATATGCGGTGCCATCAGCATCTGTGCCTGTTCTGCGTTTCTGGCAATCTCGACCATGGTGGTAATACCAAAGCAGTGACCAGTGTCCGGTTGCAGAAAAGCACAGGCCCTTTGGTTTATTAAGGGTAAAAAGTCTCTGACAGTAAAGAGTTTCTCGCCAGTAGCGATTGGCACCGGACTTTTTTGCTTTACTTCCATCAAGGCCTCCAAAGAACCGACCTTGACCGGCTCTTCTAGAAATAACGGTTGATAAGCTGATACTCTGTGGGCGAACTCAACGCTCAATTCCGGAGTGGGGCTTCCATGAGCGTCTAGCAAAATGTCAAATTCCGAACCAACCGCCTCTCGAATAGCAGCAACACAAAGTGTACAGTTTTCAACTACAGATATATCCATCGGCCAAGTGCGATCTTCTAACGGATTTCCTTTGATACCAGCATATCCTTGATCAATGGCTCGATGTACTTCTGAAACTGCTTCTTCCGGAGAACGAAAAATGGTACCGCCACAGTATACTCTAAGACGCTCTCGCTTCTGTCCACCAAGAATCGTATGTACAGGGACTCCCCAAGCCTTGCCAGCAATATCATACAGTGCCATATTGATTGCGGCAATAGCTGTGCCAAAGACAGGCCCACCTTTCCAAGGAATACGATTGGTAATGTCTTCTGTTAAAGCAACCACTTTGAGTGGATCTTGATCAACTAACAAACACGACCATTCATGCAACGTCGCTTCGATAGACGGAACCAACCATTCTCCTGACCCTTCTCCCCAACCGGTGATCCCTTCGTTGGTTTCAATCTTCAGAAATAACCAGGGTTTGGCAGTGCTGCTGAGTAATTGGCCAGTATGAGGGTCGAGGACGTTTTGTCCCGTGGGAACAGAGAATTTGTAGGTNTTGATACCAGTTATCTTCATTNGCGCTNCTACTCTCAAACCATCTTATTATGCTGTACTGGATGTGAGATTTCACTCAGGGACCATTTCGCCCAAGGAAGTTTGACCAGGCTGGATAAAATCAGCCAATGGACTTTCGATACGACCGTAGGCATTCCATATCTTAAACCCAAGTAGAGCCAATAAATCGGGTGAGGCCTCTTCCAATACTTCTAGTGATGTGCCGACTGTAAAGTTCTCTTGAGGTCGAAACTGAGGCCCGCAAAACGTAGTTATCACCGCAAAGCGCGAGTTCTCACTGACATTTGCACCTGTCCCATGCCATATCCGGCCGTCTATCACTAATGCTGTTCCTGCAGGTCCTTCAGCCACAACTGTCTCTACATCTCGATCTAATTCTTTATCTGGCTGTCGTCCGATCAGATGACTGCCTGGTACCAGACGTGTACCGCCATTTTTCGCGCTAAAATCATCCAGCATCCAGAGAACATTCACCACCACAGCTGGTGACACCATGTTAGACAGACCATTCTCGTCTTGATCGAATCGGGTTCGGGTGATAGAACCAATTGGTAACGGAGCCCTATCCCGCCGAGTTGGCGTAGGCATCCACCATTGATCAGTGTGCAAATCCATGGAAACGCCACCCGGTTTGGCAATATTAGCAGTGTGACTTGACAACAGGTAATGTTCTCCCAAAACATATTCCACAAGTTGACGCACTTTTGGTTTAAATAACACCGTTTGGAAAATCTCTCCCTTGTTAATCAGCATCCAAACACGCTGGTTACACCCTCCACCGTCTTCAGTGAAACTTTGAGATCTTAGCTGTCCTTCAGCATCACGAAAATCACCCCAGTTTTGCTGTGACCCACCATCTTCAAAAGCCAGTCCTTTCTGCTTTTCAGCAACAGCTTGTTCTATCAGTCGTGTTCGTAGGGTGTCTGTTTCTATCGAACTGAGTGCGTCAGTCACCAAACAATAACCAAATTCGTTCAAGTTTGCCGTAGCCGTATTTAAGTCTCTGGTTGGTTGCGGTAACCCAGTTGATCTGTCATTTGCCATCTGCTCACCATTTCAAAGATACATTCATTCTTTACTTGAAACTACCACATAAAACGGAATCTGTAAAGATTCCACTCTCCTAGCATAAACAGACAATATAATCCATACCCCATTTTTCTTGTTGTCGTGATTATTTTCTGATAAGATTGCTTTCCAATCGGATTCCGCTAGAAGGGAAGATATCCGTTAGCTTGCCAGAAAAGAGTTTCTTATCAGAGAATTATCACCATGATTGTTAATACACAGAATATTAAGGGAGGTATCTTAAACAATGTTAAATCAAGAACAGTCTGAGTTCTTTTGGGAACATGGCTACCTACATATCCCTGAAGTTTTTACGGTAGAAGAAACAAATAAATTGTCGAGCGAATTGGATTGGTTAATCGAAGAGTGGGCTAACGAAACTCTAGGCTGGTCAGGGCCGTGGAGGAAAGAATACATGGACGAAGAAACGGAGAAAAAATCCAAGTTGATTGCTATGCATGATTTGTATTTCTATTCGGAAGCTTGGATGAAAGCTGTCACTAATCCTAGGCTTTGTAGTGCAATGGCCAGTTTACTAGGCCACAATGTTGAATTACACCACAGTACAATGCATGTTAAACCCACCCAAACAGGTCAACCCTTTCCAATGCATCAGGATTGGCCATTTTACAAACACAGGGATGGTCGTTATATAGACGTGTTGGTGCACCTCGACGATACCTGTCATGAAAACGGAGAAATCCGATTTTTGGATGGTTCACACAAAGTCGGAGCACTAGAACATATTACCCAAAATCCGGATGGCACCGGATGCACACCACATTTACCCACCGATCAGTATAAATTGGTAGATTCTGTACCTGTGCCTGCCAAACGTGGTGACGTCGTGTGCTTCAGTATTCACACCATTCACGGATCTTATTTAAACCAGACAGATAAGAGGCGTCGTATTGTACGAATTGGTTATCGTCATCCGGAGAATGAGCAGACAGCAGGCCAAAGCCTTAATCGGCCAGGATTAATGGTTCNAGGTAGTCGTCAACGTCAGCCAGAACAACATTTATTTTCTAACGCCGGGCCAAAAGTAGGTTAATAAAATAAGGAGTTCAGTNCTGATGGCCATACAGTTAACAGCCGACCANTTAAAAAGCTACGACCAAAACGGTTATATTGCGATAGAAGATTTGGTANCCAAACAAACAGTTGAAGNTCTCAGTAATCGTTTGCGAGAGTACACTCACGGCGGTAGACCTTCNGGGGCTATCCGGATGCAAATTGAACCTCGTGTTCAACGCCAAGAAATGCAGGTTGCACATGCNGGTGATGGTATTCGTAAAGTAGACAACTTGGTGAAAGAAGATGACTTGTTCCACCAGTTGGGACTGAACCACAACATTGTAGGAATTATCTCACAAATTCTAGGTACCGACCTGAAAATGTTTCGGAACTCCCTGTTGATGAAAGCACCGGAAGTGGGATCTCAGAAAGGATGGCACCAAGATTCTCCATACTGGCCTATAGAACCAATGAATTTATGCTCTTGTTGGTTTACACTGGACGACGCCACGGCAGAAAATGGTTGCCTAGCAGTGCTACCCAGTTGGCACAAAAGAGGACCTTTACCGCACATCTCAGTAACAGATGATTATGTCATCGACCCCTCACAATGTGAGATCTCTGAAGGCGTATTAGCTCCTGTTAAAGCAGGTGGAGGAGTTTTCTTCCATTCTCTCTTGCCGCACTATACCGCACCCAACAAATCCGGTAAATGGCGGCGGGCGATTGCCTTATCCTATATGTCGTCTAAGTCTCGGCACACTGGTTCCGGCGACGGCCCAACTTACTTGCACATTCAAGGCAGGACCTATCCGAATTGTGTCAATTGATTTTTTGACATCCGAGTGACTTTATCGGCTAATCTAGGACATAATAGTAAATTCTTTGTTATTAAGGAGACAAAAGTGGCTAAAATCAAAGAAGTTCGATGTATTCGCACACGCCGAAGTGGCATGTGGACAATCGTCAAAATTATGACTGACCAGCCTGGGCTTTACGGTATCGGTTCCGCTAGTGATGTTAACCACCCAGAAACAGTAATTAAAGCCGTAGAAACCATTGCTCCAATGTTAATTGACCGGCCAGCTAGCCACATTGAAGACATTTGGCAGTGTGTTCATAGCAGTGGCTATTGGAGAAACGGGTCTATTCTCAACACCGCACTAGGTGGTATTGATATGGCTCTATGGGATATCAAAGGTAAGGAAGCAGGGATGCCAGTCTACCAGCTTTTAGGTGGGCCATGCCGGTCTGCGGTTCCTTGCTATGCTCACGCAGGTGGTTCGGAGTTGCCTGCCTTGGAAGATTCCATCCGAGCATTTATGGAGGAAGGATATCAAGTAATTCGTTGTCAGCTAGGTGGTTACGGTGGAGGCGGTTTTTCTGAAGCTAATACAGCTCCTCAACCCAAAGATCCATGGTCAGTGAATCGACATGTATTTGATGACGAATCATATTTGGAAAACATTCCCAACATGTTCGACTATTTACGACAAAAACTTGGTTTCCAAGTTAGATTAACACATGATGTCCACGAACACCTTAGGCCTCAATGTGCAGTTCAATTAGCCAAGTTACTAGAGCCGTATCGATTGTTTTTCCTGGAAGATGTTCTTCCTCCAGAACATATCCAATGGTTTCGTTTAATTCGAGAGCAATGTACAACTCCACAAGCCATGGGAGAATTATTCATTAACCCGCACGAATGGATGCCATTGATTACCGAACGTCTGATTGATTTCGTGCGAGTACGAGTCTCCAAAGGTGCAGGTATTACTCAATGTCGAAAGATTGCCACCATGTGCGAATGGCATGGTGTTCATACTGCATGGCAAGAGGGGGGCGACAATGATCCTGTCAACCAAATAGCAGCTTGCCACTTGGATATGGCCAGCCCCAGTTTTGGCATCCAGGAAGAAAACAGCTTTAGCCCTGAAGAGTTGGACGCATTCCCTGGACACGGCGTCATTGAAAATGGCTACCTTTACGCTAACGACCAACCAGGATTAGGCATTGATATTGACGAGCAAAAAGCGAAAGCATTATTAAACCAAGAAGACGCAAATCGTCCGCATATCTTTATCCCTGATAGAAAGGCGGATGGGACAGCTGTTCGGCCCTAGTTTCCTCCTATAACTGCCTGTGCAATTGGAACCTTAGGTAGGTCCAGAATTACCTTAACTATCTGGGCTACTAACCAACAACCGTTTAAGGGTAAATAACTGAGCTAACCCGGATGTAGCCTTTAAAAAAGTAAAATTTGACGAACAGTTTTAGTCTGGCTTAAATCCAAACAACTNAAAATGGAGTTCCCAATGACTGATCAACCCAATATTATTCTTATCAACTGCGATGACCTAGGCTATGGTGACCTAGGTTGTTATGGTTCTCAAATCAACCAAACACCATATCTAGATCAGATGGCTGCAGAAGGGGTTCGTTTTACCGATTTCTATATGGCTTCTCCTGTTTGCTCTCCTTCTCGTGGAGCGATGTTGACTGGTTGTTACCCACCCCGGATTGGATTTGCCGAATTCGATGGTAANTGGGTGCTTTTTCCCGGAGATGCGCTGGGTCTTAACCCGGANGAAAACACCATTGCATCCCTACTAAAGAAACAAGAATACGCCACCAAAATCGTNGGAAAGTGGCATTGTGGNGATCAGAAAGAGTTTCTACCTACCCGTCANGGATTTGATAGTTATTATGGTATTCCCTACTCTAACGANATGGGAATTCANAGTGAGAAAGATACCCATCCGCCATTACCATTGNTGCTAGATGAACAAGTAATTCAGGCNCANCCNGATCANGCTTCNNTCACAGAACGATACGTAGAAGAATCGGTGCGTTTCATNCGTNCAAANCGTGAACAACCNTTCTTNCTCTACTTNGCTCACATGTATGTCCATCTTCCTATTTATCCGCCAGACCGGTTTATGCGCGAGTCAAANAATGGTAGATATGGTGCAGCAGTCCAAGCTATTGACTGGAGTGTTGGTGTTCTACTNCACGAATTGAAGCAATTGGGATTGGATCAGAATACGNTGGTCATTTTNACNAGNGACAATGGATCNCGAGCACGAGGAGAAGGAGGAAGTAACAGTCCATTACGAGGTCACAAAGGAACAACTTGGGAAGGGGGACAGCGTGTTCCTTGTTTGATGCGTTGGCCTTCTCAGATTCCAGCTGGAACCGTCTGCCANGAAGTAGNAACNGCTATGGATCTCTGCCCAACACTGNCTAAACTAGGTGGTTCTGAAATGCCANAAGATCGAATCNTCGACGGTAAAGATATCAGCGCTNTGATGAGAAGTGAAGAAGGAGCAACTTCCCCNAATGACACTTTTTTCTACTATNGATTACACAACCTNATGGCCGTNCGTAGCGGNAAATGGAAACTGCACGCTTACTCATTTAGCCCACCGGATCGTCAGATCNTAGCTATCNAAGAACTTTATGACCTAGAAGCTGATATTGGTGAAACTAACAACATTTACGACCAACACCCCGAAATTGTGGACGAGCTGGAGACCAAACTAAATATCTGCCGTCAGGATCTGGGTGACCAAATCACCGGAGTTGAAGGACAGAATCTGCGTCCCGTTGGTCGAGTCGATAACCCACAGACACTCACCCATTATGACTCAGATCACCCCTATATCATGGCTATGTATGACTTGAAGGATCGAGGATAACAGAATGTTAAACCAAAGTTTCTACTCAACTAAGGTCACATTCGTGTTGACGGCTTGAGAGGCAAAAGGCACTGATTATGAAGTGTAGCCATGTGCGAGTTTTGCCTTAGCCTTTAGTTAATACTTCGTCAAGGTTCAAAAGCAAATTGGTTAACATCGTCCATGCCGCTAATTCTGCCGGTACAAGCCCTTCATCCGCTGGTAACTCGCCAATC
>PBXZ01000098.1:0-24102 GCA_002729415.1 Candidatus Poribacteria bacterium
GGGAGTGAATCGGCCTTTTTGGCCTGTGATTTGGATCACAACGCAGTTTTTACGGATGAACCTATTGATTATTTGTTTTTGCAAAAAAAATTCAGGTGAAAAATCCAGAACAGCTAATCAGATTTAATCATGCTTCTAGCAAATTAGAGATGAGCCACATTCAACACAGCTCTCAATTCCCACCTTTAGACGCTCCAATAGTCCCATAATTCTTGAGGCAGATTTTTACGAATATCCGCATCATTTTTGTGTGTCCAGCGTGAAAACAGTCCAATTCGTGGTGACTCTTGAATATTGGCTGAACCACTGTGACTCAGCCAACCGTGCCAAAGGATTACGTCTCCTGCTTTGGCAATGAACTCTTGTGGAGGTTTAGTTGCGTCCCTCTGAAATATACCCCAGTTATGTTCATCCCATTCCGGTATTTCTCGAAACGTACCCTCAATCTGGTCAGGAAAATCAAGGAAGTAGCGGTGTGCGTCTCGGTGACTACAGGGCCAATAGACAAAAGCACCACCACCGGAGTCAACGTCATAAAGGTAGGTCGTCGCGCCGATCATCAGTACCGCTTGGCATCCTTCCCCAGGATAACCATCAAGATGCCCTGTTTTAGGCATTTGCCACTCACGTCCTCCTTGTGGCCATCGTATCAATACACCGCAACCGCCACCATTGAATTGTCCCTCACCTAGTTGTTCAACAATAGATTTTATGTCTGGCAAACCACCTAACTCCGGCGTTAGTTTTAGATTGCCAATATTTTTGCCTGTAGGCCAACTATCTTTATCTTCCAAACTCCCACCAGCTTGTTTCCAGAACTGTTCCCGCCACGCTTCAAGAAGCGACGTATTAAGAAAATCTCGAAGAACTAAGTAGCCCTCCTGCTTGAAAGAATAAATCTGATTTTCGGTAAGCTGGAATGCCTCATTGGAACTTCTTTTAATGGTCTGCAAAAGCAACTCCGGTTAAGCTGTTTCCCTCAATTAAGCACCATTCGCTAATCCAATAATAACTGACTTGCCAGAACAAATATCATAAATAATTATCATCTGCATTTATCACCAATTTTATACAGAATTTGCTTCACTTCTTGTAGGAAACATTTTTTCATATCCTACTATTTCCAAATATTTGCGTGTCTTATCATTCAGAACTCCATAGAAGACACAGACTTCTCTATCTGAGTGATCTTTTTCCAGATTATAGCACATTTCTCGCATTAGAAATAGACTCTAAAAATCCGCACACTAAAAGCGACTATGACAAAAATATTATGTTATGTCGGCTTCATCCCAATTATCCATAGCAAGAAGCCGAACTTCTAAATTTCCAGACATGAATAGTGTTATAATATTAGCAGAATATGGTTTTTGTCTGCAACACCCTGCTTTTATATGACAAAAATAAGAATTATCAAACCCATTTTTCAAATAGAATGGCAAGGAGAATTTGACAAACTATTTGCTGAAGTTGAGTGCTTTTCATGGGAAAATATGTACGACAAACAAGTGCGTGAATGCTGGTGGGCATACCCAAGGAAACTGGGGCTGCCACAACCACGAGGACGTGGTTCCTTTGAAGACATAGTTGTTCCTGATAATATATCAACGAACCAAACTCATATTACCGCTATTATGAGATTTATAAGACAATCAGAAAGAGTGCTGGAGAACAAGCACGTTACGGAGGATATTGTTAGTGAATGGTGTCAACTCGATCAAGAAAACACAAATGAAAAATCAAGTCCGCAAGAAAAAGAGTCTGCCAAACAACTAATTGAAAAATCCTATCGCTACCTAGAAAGGTTTTATAACGGTGAAGATATTATGAAGGATTCTAACGTTGCCAAGATGGTAATATGTAGCACTTATTACAGATCAGTAATTGACCATATCAACTATTAACTATATCAGACACTTGGGTTGGGCAGGATGAAAAAATTGCACAAACCCGTATTTTATCATTGTCTCAGTTTATATGTTACAGTGACATATAAAAGAAATATTCGCAGTATCAAGACTAAATCACCTTTCTCATAAGAAGGTGCCATTTAGATAGAAAAATGAATATAAAGAAATCAATTTTCAGAATAATTAGTGTTGATGATGGACGAAATATAAAGTCTCAAATCTTCGATATCTTTATTTCTCTATTAATACTATTGAGTGTTCTGGCGATAGTCCTAGAATCATTTGATCATCTTACTGCAAGATATGGAAAACAATTCCGTTATTTTGAAGTGTTTGCAGTGGTCATCTTTACCATTGAATATGTTTTAAGGTTTTGGACCAGTGATCTATTATATCCAGATTCTCGAAATAAAGTGGATTCTTCCGTCAAATATTTCTTTTCATTATCTGGGCTGATTGATTTACTGGCAACTCTTCCATTTTACCTGTCGTTAGTTGCACCGATAACTGGTGATTTCCGGTTCCTTCGAACTGGTAGACTTCTTCGTAGCCTGCGATTATTACGAATTCTTAAGCTAAGTAAATATTCGAAGTCACTAGGCTTATTAGGCGAGATCATCACAGAAAAAAAGAGCGATTTACTGGCGGCATTCATGTTCACTTTCGTGTTAACCATCATGGCTGCGTCCTTGATGTATAGTGTTGAACACGAGGTTCAACCTGATAAATTCCCAAATATTATTGAAACATGTTGGTGGGCAGTAATTACATTAACAACTATCGGGTATGGAGAAGTTACTCCGAAAACAGGTTTGGGCAAAATTATTGGAGGATTAGTTTCAGTGCTATGTGTTGGTTTGGTAGCGCTGCCCACTGCGATTTTAAGTGCTGGTATGATCGAGAAATTACATAGAACAAGGAGTAGCGAAAACACGTTGATCGAAGGAAATAAAAATCTAGAGTTGGACTCTTTGAGACAGGATATGAGCAACAAAATCGAAGCTATTGATGAAAAATTAAACGAATTAATCAAAAAAATTGAGAGCTGAATCTTTTGCGGAAAGTATTCTAGCATCATACGCTACACTTAATGTGATGATCGGCTATTCGATCCTGAAACCTAGTTTAGTTTAGACTGTGATTGTCCGGGAATCAGTCTCTGTGATGCAGCCAATACTTAAATATAGTAGCCGATAATTTGTTTTTATGCATTGGATTGAGGTGCCTTGAGTCAAATGTGGTGGTTATTTCGAACGCGTTTTTGANNAGAANCCCTGTGTAACAGGATTANGTTACTACNNCAATGGAACAATTGCTAATTGGATCTATCCGCTTTGTCTCGGTTTTAAGGTTTATTTTCAACATNAAATAATAAATTTNNAAAAAGGNCTAATCNAAAATAGTATTTCTACGTCTAAATAGGGTTTGNCTTAGTTAAGCTATATATTTCGTGAGCTTCTCAAACTTANNTCTTGATAAGTTCAGCACAATATTATTATGATGTTACATTATGCTTAGAGGGAATGTGGATACCGATTTTGATGGAAGTTTTTTCTTNTCAGATATGTTTAGATTGACGTTTTCTCTTTGGATGTAGGAGAAAATGCATTTGAAAACTTTTTCGCAGCTCAATTTAATTGAGCCACTTTTACGAGCCGTTTCGGCTCGTAACTACGACACGACAACCCCAATCCAGGCGGAAACAATTCCTCCACTTCTCGCTGGGCGAGATGTTCTTGGTTGTGCCCAAACTGGTACGGGGAAAACGGCTGCTTTTGCCCTGCCTATTCTGCAGCATATTTCAGAGCGACCCAGCCTTAGCAAACGCCCATATATTCGAGCCTTGGTCTTGGCACCAACTCGTGAACTGGCAGCACAGATCGGCACCTCTTTTGAGGCCTATAGTCAGTTTCTGAAGATTCGTCAGACGGTGATTTTTGGTGGTGTTCGACCTAGTACGCAGATCCAAGCGCTAAAGCGTGGTGTTGATATTCTAGTCGCAACGCCTGGTCGATTACTGGATTTGCAAGAACAGGGTTTTGTTGATCTGAACCAAGTTGAGTTCTTCGTTTTGGATGAAGCTGACAGAATGCTCGATATGGGTTTTATCAATGATATTCGGAGGATTATCAAGCTCTTACCAGAACGTCGTCAAAACTTACTCTTTTCAGCGACTATGCCGCGGAGCATTGCTAAGTTGGCTGATTCAGTCTTAGACCAACCGTTTCGCTTCCACATTGCGCCCAGAAAATCGGTGATTCCGGAAATCCAGCAAGAAGTGATGTTTGTCGAACAGCAAAAAAAGCGTNATTTGTTGATTCAGNTCATTCGAGAAAACCAAGTTGANCAAGCGATTGTGTTCATGAGAACCAAACATCGTGCTAACCGTTTGGCTCAACAGTTGNACAGAGCTAGAATTAGTGTTGAAGCGATTCATGGTAATAAATCGCAGGCGGCACGTGACCGAGCTCTCAGGAGTTTTCGGCAGGGAGAAACCCGCATTCTGGTTGCCACTGACATCGCCGCCAGAGGGCTGGATATTCATGGTGTGAGCCACGTATTTAATTTCGATTTGCCAAATGAGGCGGAGAGCTACGTCCATCGGATTGGTCGTACTGGACGGGCAGGTAGATCTGGAATTGCAATNGCCTTCTGTGCTCCTGAGGAATACGTTTATTTAAAAGGCATTGAAAAGTTGATGGGTATTCAAATTCCGCCTTCGGAGTTTGACCAAGGTTGGGATGGTCCTACAGTAGAGGATAAAGCTGTGCCAGAAAAGCAGATTAAGCAAACACCGACCTCACTGGAAAGACAAAAGCCTAGACCTACACAACGTAACCAAGTGAAGCAAAAGTCAACCCATTCTCGACGCAAAAAGGCTTCATCGGGAAGATCTAAGTCTAAATCTCAACTGCGATTTGCGGCTGCTAGTTCCTAAGACTGATCNGTATCTNAGTTAGACAGGCCAACCGGGAAATCCCGGTTGGCCTTTTTTGTTTTTTAAAATAGGTCAGACAATAGAATTGCGATGTTNCTCAACTTCTTGTAGAATGGCTGGGTTCAAGGGGNTGTTCTACTGGAAAAAGGAGTTTGATGATGAGTCAAAAGCNCTATCGCGCGGGGGNNATCGGACACACTGGCGCAGGCAACTACGGACATGGNCTCCATCTTGCCTACCGTNACCTAGAAAGTGTTGAATTTATTGCANTTGCAGATCCCGATCATATTGGTCGACAAAAAGCGGTGGAAGAAACTAATGCCTTGCGGAGTTATGCCNACTACAGTGAGATGTTAGAGCGAGAAGATCTAGATATTGTCAGTGTTTGCCCTAGATGGGTNACAAATCATGTGGAAGTGGTGTTAGCTTGTCTAGAAGCCGATTGTCATGTATATTGCGAGAAGCCGATGACGGCAACTTTAGCAGATGGGGACCTGATCGTTGACATGGCAGCGCAGAAAGATCTGAAAGTTGCCGTCTCTCACCAAGGNGTCTACTTTCCATCCACTCATGCTCTAAGACAGCTATTGCAAGATGAAAAAATCGGACAAGTTGAATCGATCCGTGCCCATGGGAAACAGGATGGGCGTGGTGGNGGAGAAGATATGATAACTCTTGGAACGCACACTTTTAATATGATGCGCTTTCTAGTGGGGGATGTTGATTGGATGAGTGCTCATGTTACTGAAGTTGGAGAAGAGGTTGGCCTTGACCATGTTCGTGTGCCAACTGAACCCGTTGGACCTGTAGCGGGAGATTGTATTGAAAGTTACTTCGCCTTCAAAAGTGGCGTAACTGGCTTTTACGATTCTCGGAAGGATCGGTTTGGGCGAGGTGGAATGGAGATCTACGGTAGTGAAGGCATTATTTCTCCAAATATAGGTCGCGCTGATCAAGTTGCAATCTGTCTGGATCCGTGTTGGAGAATTGGTGATCCATCCCAACAATGGGAAATGATCGAAATTTGCGATTTNCCACNGANAAGTGAANAATCGCTCGATTATGGGAATCATTTGGCAATCGTGGACTTAATTGAGGCAATTGAACAAAATCGTCAACCCCTTTCGAGTGCTAGCGATGCAGTAGCCGCCCTAGAGATGATTGTTGGTGCATACCAGTCACAATTGACTAAAGCACGCGTCAGTTTCCCAATTAAAAATCGTCAACACCCACTGAGTCATTAATAATTGAGAATGGAATATGTGATGAGAAATTGTTGTCGATTGTGGCAAAATTCAGTAGGAAACACCAATTATCCAAAAAGGTATATTCACTAATTAAAGAAAATAACTGCCGCCTTCTAAACAGAAGGATAACTAATGAGAATGTTATAGATCGATGGTCGTATTTACGTTGTGTAGCTCGTAGGCATATTAAACTTGTATTTCGTTTTTTAGTACTATGTTAGATTATCAGCGTTGTTTTCTTAGGTTTTAGAATAAATATGGTTGAGGAGTCCGATGATAAAGCATAACGAAGTGAATAGATCGTTTGATTGTAATCCAAACCTAACCGATTCGCAGGTATTAGAATTTTGTCATAATGGTTTTCTAGTTCTAGAAGGTGTTGTTGATAATGAAACTAATCAACTTACATGTGCCTATCTAAATGGTGAGGTGCCTTCTAATCCGAGTTTCGTTCCTGAAGGTTTTACAAACGAGGATCTAGATCGAATTCGCAATTCACATGAACCAAGTACATTGCTTCTTGAAGGNTGGTTCATNGAAAATGTTCTGCTCAATTCNCAATTNGCAGGCGCACTGCGCTCATTACTTGGTAAAAANGTCGGGTTNCCCGTTNTGGTGAGCAAGCATACGACTGAATGCCCTTCTCCTGCCCAAGGGTGGCACCATGACGCGGATCATATATTTGGACCTGAACTCAATTTCTTAGAGGTATTTTACTATCCTCAAGATACTCCNGAGGAAATNGGGCCAACTGAAGTTGTGCCTGGGNCTCATATTACTCGNACACACCGGNAAATGGAAGATAAAGGTGTCTCTGCCGCTGGTCCAGCGGGAACGCTTTCCATTCACTCCCAAAGCATCTTGCATCGCAAAGGTGAATCNACTGCTACAGGAACACGCCACATGCTAAANTACGATTATTGGCGTACAGTTTCTCCTCAAAGAGATTGGATTGTTGAACCAGNCTTTGACTTTCAGAAGGCTCATTATGGTCATCACGGCATCGCTAGNTACATTGCTCATATGTTNTATTGGTTNTGTGGAAAAGGTGAAGAATATCGGATCATTGGCGGACAAGGATGGCCTTGGTCAAGTGTAAACCAAATTGGGCCATCTTATGGTTTTGCTAAAACCGAAGGTTATCTCCCAAATTGGCGAAAGAATAATTTGGACGATTATGCGAGCTAGCAGGTCGTTTGTCGTTTGTCGTTTTCAGTTGGAATCGTCTTTAGTTTGCCATTGACAAATTGTTCGCATCGACAAAGCACAATTTCTCTGATTAACCTTGAAAAACAGTTCAATCCCTGGTAGTCAAGTATTATTCGATCTCCAATGAGTTAAAGAAACCGGGGTAGAGATGGGGGACACATGTTGAGGGATTTAGCAGGTTCCCAACTAGGACTTTGGTGTATGAAGACTTTTTTCTGTGATCTCGTTGTTCTTATTCGAATTGGAAATTCGTTGAGCATTCTTTAAGAAGATGAATTGAGAGATGAAAAATGAATTGGTTGACGCGTTTTCCTATTCTTTCGGGTTACTTTGTTTTAGATTAGTCAAAGGTTCAAGATATATCGGTGTAGAAGTAATTAGTATGTTTTTTTGTATTTGGTATATAAAACCGCATGGCTTTTGCAAGTAGTTGCAAAGCAGATTATATCGACAGATACTTGATCTCGAATATCAGGTTTACAGAGCTTGAACTGATTAGATTGACGCGGTAAAATATTTCTGGCTTAATAGCTAATTTCGTGAAAGAAAATACCAAGCAAATAATAGTGGTGAGGATAGATCAATGTTGAATGTGGATCAGATACAAGATTTTCAGAAGGATGGTTTTTTGCTCGGAGATCGCATTTTAGATGACGATCAGGTGGAAGAACTCCGTGAGGAGTTAGATCGTGTTATTGCTGAAGGACCGGAGGAACCAGATCTCAGTCAGTCAAAAGCAACGCGCATTGCTAATCTGGGTGGTAACCCGGATACTCCGGTTTGGCAAATTGTCAATATGTGGCAAGCTAGCGAGACTTTTCGTGCTTTAACCTTTCACCCCATAATTGTTGAAGAAGTTGCGCAATTACTGAATGCTGAGGAACTACGTGTCTGGCATGATCAGGTTCAGTATAAGCCGTCGGGGATCGGTGGTATCACCGGTTGGCACCAGGATTCTCCTGCTTGGCCCAATATTGCACCGAAGACAACACAAATTTCGTCTTGGGTTGCGTTAGATGATGTTGATGAATCGAACGGTTGTATGAGTATGATTCAAGGGTCGCATAAATGGGGCGTTTGCGGACATTTCTTGCACCAGATAAGGTCTCAGATGACGTCTTTTCAAGACGTGCCCAAATCGTTCGAAAATCAGGAACTTCATGTTGTTTTGCGACCTGTTAAAAAAGGTTATGTTCATTATCATCATGCTTTGACGGTACATGGCTCCCATCAGAACACCAGCGATCGCAAACGGCGTGCTATTGCGAATCACTATATGACCGAAAACACGGTCTATGATGAAACTGGCGGTCATATGATGAAGCCGTTTGTCACCGTTTCTCATGGTGACAAACTCGTTGGAGATGTTTTCCCTCTAGTTTGGCAGAAAGATAGTGAGGTGTAAATTGACAAACGAGGAAAAATTTATAGTTGATTTGGAAGGGTACTTGGTGATTAAAAACGTCCTGACAGAAGACGAAATTATGGAAATGAACCAGATCATCGACAATGGGGGCAGAAGTGGTCCACCAAGTCGTTGGGGGAAGCTTTTTAACAAATTGATTGATCATCCNAAAATTCTACCCTATTTGATTGAGCTAATTGGTCCAAGTGTCCGGCTAGATCATGACTACGCTATTTTTATGCAAAATGGCAGTTCGGGAGGTGGTCTTCATGGCGGGGAGGATGGTGGTAGACCAGGAGGTAATGAGGGAGACCATTGGTACAAGTGCCGAGATGGAGTAATTCGTAACGGTTTGTGTGTGATAGCCTACAATCTGGCTCCTGTAAAATCTGGTGATGGTGGTTTTGCCTGTATCCCTGGAAGTCACAAAAGCAATTTTCTCCGTAATTTGCCTGATGACGTCCGTCGTTTTAAGCGTCAGGTCCATTATGTGGTTCAGCCGGAAGTTGAAGTTGGAGACGTTGTGTTCTTTACCGAGGCGCTAATACATGGTACGATGCCCTGGATAGCCGAAGGCGAGCGACGTTCTTTACTCTATAAATACAGTCCGGGACATTCTGCTTGGTCCGGAAATTACTATAGTCTCAATGACTACGAAGAATTGTCAGAGAGACAAGAGCTAATGTTAGCTCCTCCTTCCATTGGAGGAAGACCTAGTATTGTACTTGATGAAGATAAGGAATAGTTCTGAGTCAGTTTAATATCTGGAAGAGTTGTCCACGGAGTTTTTTTATTGATGGGATCTCTTTGCTAAGATCGGATCCAAAATGATATAGAATTTTAATAGGAAATGAAAGCAGAAGACTATCAATTTTTTCAGCAAAGCGGGTATCTTCCTTTAGGGAGAATTCTAACTGATGAAGAGTTAGAATTTTACTTGCGTCTCTATGATCGGGATCGTGATGAAAAGAAAAGTTTTTGGTTTCATTATGGACACCATCATCAAACGGCAAATTATGATGTGCTTGTTAGTACTCCCGAATTTGATAGTTTGATCCGACATCCTAAAGTTATGGAGTCCCTACACAACTTGATGGGAGACCGCATCTGTTTTTCGGAGATTGGTATAAGACACATGGCGGCCTATGTTGGTGAGCCAAGACATTGTGTTTGGCATCGAGATGGTGATGTTCATGGAGGAAAGCACCTAATGGAACACCCATTGCGGATAAGGAATATTCAACTGGTGGTTTATCTGTCTGATGTGGATGAAACAACCCATTGTTTCTCAATCTCTCCTGAATCAGTTGGCCAACCGATCTTAGAAAAGGAGGCTCAGTTGGAACGGGGAGGTGTCCACAATCTATATGGCCAAGCGGGAACAGCTATTTTGTGTAATTTTTCCGTCCTACATACCGCGACTGTACGTGTAACCAAGAAAGAACGAAAAACCGCTCAGATTTATTATGGACATCGAGATCGACCACATATGGCCAATGATTCTCTAATACCTGTTGATTTCTGGCGAGATCACCCAGACGAAGAAGTCCGCGCCTTCTACGGAGTTCTAAACGATAAAACTCGCAAATATCTGGAAGTTGCGGGCGCTGATAAGCACCCTTTAGGAAAATCAGCAGAGGTCTTGTATGAAATTGATTATAAAAATCGACGAAAACGGTCGCTGTCACAAAATGCCTAGGGAAGAAATCGCTTTCCTAGCATGATATTATGGACTGGTAGTTTTTATCAATTAATAAAGAGGTCGTAATATGGCATTAACGATTGAAGAAATTGACGCATACAACACACAAGGTTTTGTCTTAATCAAAGATGTCCTGAGTCCTAGTGATACAAAACCTGTAATTGATGAATTTGGAGCTTTTATTGATAGTCAAGCTCGTGAATTATATGATCAAGATAAAATTACTGACTTACATGCGGATGCGCCTTTTGATATGCGGTATGGTTTACTGCTCAAACAATGTGCGGAAATTGGTAATGGCATGGACATTATGCACATGCGTTCTCCTGCTATGTTTGCGTTTTTAGGTAATTCTAATTTTCTAGATGCAGTTGAGTCACTGGTTGGGCCTGAGATTACCTGTAATCCGATACAGCACGTCCGTGCTAAACCACCATCGGATTATGGTAGTAGTAGCTGGTCGCATGGGGTTCCTTGGCATCAAGACGCCGCTGTAATGATGAAGGAAGCAGAAGGATCAAATGTTGTTACTTGTTGGTTACCACTTAGCAAAAGCACGATTGAACGAGGTTGTCTACAAGTTCTGCCTAGGGTTTCTAAAATGGGTTACTTGCGGCATCAGAAAGAAGGAGGTACTATGATTGTGCCTGACTTAATGCCTGAGATTGATCCAGTCTTCTTGGAATGTGACCGTGGTGACGTTGTATTTATTAGCCGGTTTACACCTCACTGTTCTGTTCCTAACCAGTCTGATTACTGCCGTTGGTCACTTGACTTACGTTATCAACCAACAGGTCAGCATACAGGACGAACATCAAACCCAGATTTTATCGTACGGAGTCAAAGTAACCCGGATAGTGTGTTGACCAATTATAATGAGTGGTGTCACCTTTGGGTTGATGCATTTGAAAACCCAAGAGGGCATTCGGTCCATCGAACGGACTAAGATAACCATATTTTTGGATGCCTGTCTTGTTGTATTATTCTGACTGATTTAATTTCACCCAACAAGACCAAAAATTGGCAGGTTCTTTTGCTAGGATTTCCACCCGACGGTATTAGTTTGCAAAGGCCTAATTTCTTATTTTCGGTAGTGAGTGCTTGGTTTGTAAGAAAAGAGAGGGATGATAAACAGCCGCAAGTCTAGCTAGCTGCTAATCCCACGGAAAGAATTTAGCTCTTCATTTTCTTACAGGCTAGGGCAATTCTACAATTGTAAGGAGCTGTCAGAGATCCAAATGTGGGTTATGATNGTTATCAACATAGCCTANATTCGGTTGGTGTGTGCTAGCAACCAAGATCAATTTATTCTCTAGCGAGGCGACCAAATTGGCCTATTGTTTCCTCTACTCATCATCAGTCCGTTATTTCTTGATATAGGATAAAAAATTGAGAGAATAAGGCAAGACTGGTGACTGTTTTGGATCTATAAAGGCTGGATAAATCTGTGGTGGTGGGAAGAGAGAGCTTATTGTAGATTAGTGAGCGTGGTTTTGAGTCAGCCAGAAATCCTTTAATAGAAACGTATGAGAGGATTTCTGGCTGAGTGAGATAAATAAGAAACCTTCTTCCCATTCATAAATTGATGGAATATTACTAGAATACTGTATTAATTTTTATATAAACAAATCGTTGGCTAAAGTCATATCCCCCCAAGCATTCCATGACATTATGTTTTCTAAAGGGACTTTAAACTGGTTATAATCCCAAATGGCGAGTTTCCTNCCATCTTGATGTCGCACGGCCCAGCTTACTCGTACTTTTGACATATCATCATCAATGTTTGGTTTGCCTAATTGCTCTTGTATTTGATCATAGGTTGCAAGCACTTGGAATTGGAGATAAGATCCATTTTGGATATAGTTCAGTTGATTATTTGGCGGAGACCCTATCATTTATTGTTTCTCCTGTTACTGTGAATATAATGTGAATATTGGGATTACAACTAGATATACGATGCAATTGGAGAAACAGTTTCAAGGGGAGGCGATTTTTTTGGATTCCAAGGAGCTAATTGCAACCCTACATCAAATTAGGTTGTGTTTTATGTGACGTTGCCAAACCGAATTAAAAAATAAGTTTACGCGTAATGGTAGAAATTGGGAAATAGATATCGTGTTAGATGCAAAGCCCATGAATATTACTAGTATTAATGGGAATGGTTAGGCTTTGATACCATGACTTACCAAAGATGGGAAGGCTGTTTTGGATTGGCTATTTGGTTACTGTACAAGAGGTCTTCAGTAAACTTAACGTTATTGTTTAAGCGCATATTTATATGGTACAATTACTCACTGCATTGTCTTTGAAGCTATTTTGGAAATTCTTTGGGAGACAATGAAAATAATTTCATATTTAAAGGAGCTCGGACATGGCGAGAGCAGGGCGGGAAAAGATTAAACTTGAAAGTACTGCCGGGACTGGTTATTTCTACATTACGACAAAACCAACTAGGTCACAAGATAAAATTGAGCGGAAAAAGTACGATCCTAAAGTTCGCAAACATGTTTTATTTGTTGAAAAACGACTAAGATAATTAATTTTCATTCTATGCAACGTCAGAATTTAAGATCTGTTCGCAATACCAAATCTTCACTTTCGTTCAGAAGTGCTGTTAGGGATATTCACACTCCGCAAGGTCGGTATGTATTCTGTGTTATCTTGGTTATGTCAATTACGGCATTTGTACTTCAGAAAGTGCTTGTTCTAGTTACTAATGAAAATATAGCTTTCTATATTACATTGGGAATTATGGTTATAAGCTCATTTTGTGTTGTGTTTAAGATGGATGAAATTTTGAAGGCAATTAGTCGGCGTCAACTGGAAAAATTTAACCAACGCTTAAAGAATAAGGCGGAAGCTAACCGTTCAGATGTCTAAAGCAGAGTTGACTTATGCTAGTGCGGGTGTTTCGTTTGATGCTAACGAAATAGCCATGAACAGCATCAAATCAACGATTGAATCGACCTATCGGCCGGAAGTTCTAAGCCATGTTGGTAGCTTTGGTGGTCTTTTTCAACTTGGTGATTACAATCAGCCCGTTTTGGTTTCTAGTACTGACAGTGTTGGAACCAAACTTAAGTTAGCTTTTATGACTGGGCGTTATGACACTACGGGTTTTGATCTAGTTTCGCATTGTGGCAACGATATTGTGGTGCAAGGAGCAGAACCGCTTTTTTTTCTAGACTATATTGGTACAGGTAAGCTCTCTCCTGAAGTTACTTCCGAAATCGTAAATGGTCTAGCGAAAGGGTGCTTGGAAATTGGGTGTGCTTTAATTGGTGGTGAAACGGCTGAATTGCCCGGGTTTTACAACGATGGAGAGTACGATCTCGTTGGAACTATTGTTGGTGTTGTTGAAAGAGATAAAGTGATTACTGGCAACCGGATTGAGGTAGGAGATCTGCTAATCGGTCTTTCCTCGATGGGGCTGCATACGAATGGGTTTTCGCTGGCTCGAAAAATTGTCTTTGAGCATTGTGGCTATGAAGTAGATCGACACATACCTGAACTCGGTACGACAATTGGTGATGAGTTACTCAGAAATCATAAAAGCTACGTCAAAGCTGTTTTAGATTTGCGCAAACACTGTGAGGTCAAAGGTCTCGCCCACATCACAGGTGGTGGTTTGCCAGACAATCTGATTCGTATCCTCCCCAAAAATTGCCAAGCTGTAATCAGAACGAACAGTTGGTGTGTGCCTCCTATTTTCTCTTTCTTACAAGTAGAAGGAAATGTATCGCAGGAAGAGATGTTCCGTGTGTTTAATATGGGCATTGGGTTGGTAATTGTGGTGCCTAGAGATCACGTAGATGGTGCGATGGTATTTCTGGAAGATTTTGGAGAGACACCATTTTTAATTGGAGAAATTGTTTCAGGTGAACATAGAATCGAAATTATCTAGACCAATTTTAGATCAAGCGGCCATAAAAGAGATTTGCGATGTTCTAGCGACAACCAATTCGCAAGTTGCATTTCGGTCAATTGCAGAAGAGCAGGCAGCCGATCTGGCCGTTTTCCTGCTAACTCTCCACCATACTTCGGAAGAACTTGCTAAGCATGCATCTGAAATTTTGCTTGCGCTTCCTCTAGAGAAACAAGCTGTTGTGGCAGAAAATGTGGTAAAAATTGAAATGGCTGACATTGACGAGGTAAAGGCGATAACACATCGAATCATTGAGAAAATCACGGAGGCTGCAGAAAAAACAATTGCCTTTGGAGATGGGAAAACGAACCTGATAAGTATGTTATCGGACATGTCGCAAGAAAATCGAGGAAATTTGCTTGAGTCACTGGAAGCAAAGAATGAGGATCTTGTAACTGAAATTAATCAAACCCTCTTCCCATTTGATGACTTGACAAAGCTTGATGGTGATGCAATCGGAACAATTATAAATTATCTTGGAATGCCTACGCTTTCTGTGGCTCTCCACAACGTTCCTCTAGAAGTCCAGAATAAGTTTTTCGATGCCATGGATCAAGAATCGGCAGACGCCATCAAATCGAAGTTTAGTGAGCTCAGTTTTACCGAAAAACAAACTGCTTCAACTGCACAGAAGGCGATCGTTGATTTAGTTCAACGACTCGCTGCTAAAGGATTCATCAAGATTAATTCTTAATATAGATATCGTTTTTTTAATTCCTCTATAATAGATCGGACAATCACTTTAGTAGTTAGTAGTATCTCATTCCATCTACGGTTAACCATATTAAGCGACTCAAGGGTAAAACTCCCTTGTAAAAGTATTTTTGTGATAGATTTTCCTCCATATCTGAAATGAGTTTCAATAGACTCGCCTTTATAGTTCCTCTGATAGTTTTGGCCCATGTTAGTCTGGCTGATGGGGAGAAGGGTGTCAGCGTTTATAATGCTCAATTCACTGTTTCTTCAGGACAGTTAGCATATCTTTCTGAGTCTATAGTATCCGCCATCAATAATCAACTTCTATCATTTCCTGAGATTAAGATTTACAGTGCTGATAGCAAAATTGAGAGCACCTTTCAGGATCTTAATCAGATGCTGCGTTTGGATAAAGTTCAGCTTCTGCAGATTCGGCGTCAGACGGGCTTTGATGGTTTTGTCGCCGGCAGTTTGGAACAGACCGGACAAGAAATCTTTGTCAAACTTCATCTTGTTGATTTTTCATCCGGAAGGATCTATTTTAACGACCAATTTGAAGGGAAGTTTGGATCAGGTTTACTTGAAAGTATTGAAAAGCAAGTTAGAGCCTTTGCTAATACATTAATTCACTATTACGACTCCACTATCACTATTACCTCCGAACCAACTAATGCTGATGTAAATGTAAATGGTCACATGGTTGGGAAAACGCCAATTAAATCACTGGACGTAACAGATGGTATCCTCAAAATTAAAATTGACAAAGATGGTTATACACCATATCAAAAAGAAGTAGTGGTGTTCCGAGGTCAGCGCACGTATGTGCATGGCCATATGTATGACCAGATTACTGAACACCTGCTGAACAAAAAAAGCCCGTGGAAACTCGACTCCATGAATTTTAGTATTGGTACCTGCATGCAGTGGCAGAATTGGAGTGAGATCAATGCTGAAACAGGGAACGTGACAAATTTTCGCTATACGTCTAAGTTCAATCGATGGGAACTAGGCTTGGAAGTCAGTACAGCAATGGGATCTTCTTGGCATGCAAATCAGAAATTTGAGACTTACCTCGGCAAAGATTCATCCACTAATGAGTTTAAAATTTCTTTTTCGCGATTTTGTTTGATTGGTCAATTTAATCTTGTGGAAAAGCTCAATCAGTTTGATCTCTACGTGGGGTCGCAACTAGGTTATGCATCAACCCACTCTTCACAATATAATCTTGGCTGGTATGATTTAAGTGACAATAATCTTGAAGGGCGGTATGTTAATGCCGTAATTGGTGGTGAAATAGGAATGCGGTTTTATCTCGGGACAGCCTTGAAACTTTCTCCCTTCATTGGCGGCAATTTCGCTGGGAAAATGAGCTATAAACACAAGACGGCAAACTACTGGGGGGAGGCGATGTACAACACCAAAGCACTCGGCTCAGATCATGTTTATTTCGGAGTAGCCTTAACTTATAGTTATTGGTCTTTGGGAAAATAGTGAGAGTAACGAAATGAGAAGGATCTACTTTTTATTTATCAGCTTGTTTGTTCTATTAAGTTGTGGAGGTTCTGATGAGAGCTATGAGGATGCAACAGCTGAGAATACAGATGGGATGATTGTTCCTAGAAGTGATTATACCCAACTGCAAAATCAGATTTTTTATGGAACTATCCCAATTAATTTGGAAATTACGCCAAAATCAAATACGCCTTCTTTTGCTTGGAGAACAACCGGCTCAAGATTCATAGTTTTAGCTGTTTTTGAAGATAAAATAGATCTAGAAGGAAAAGCAGTCACCAATTCGCAAGACGTTGTTTGGACTTGGCATTCAGGCATTGGAAAAGGCCGTGAAGGAAATGTTAGTTTCAGTGATGGAGCTGATGTTAAAAACGGTGAAATTTCAAATCCTGCGATCGCAACCTCCCTAGAACCCAATTCAATCTACTACGTTGCAGTTTGGGGGTATGACGATGCGTACAATTTGATGTATTCTAGCAAGGAACACAGGTATCAGACTGCTCTTAGGTAATTACAAACCTTTAACTTCAAATTCAATTGCCAGTTGTTTACCAGGTTGTCCGCTAAATTCTATCGGATAGCTGCCATCAAAACAAGCTGTACAGAAATTTCTCGGAGATTTAACACACTCCAACATTCCCTCAATACTCAAGTAACCGAGACTGTCTGCCTCAATGTATTTCTTGATTTCTTCTACTGACCACGAATTGGCAATTAGCTCTTTCCTTGTGGGAGTATCTACACCGTAAAAGCAAGGATATTTATTTGGTGGAGAAGATACTCGGAAATGGACTTCTTTGGCTCCTCCCTCCTCGCGAATTAGCTTGACAATCTTTCGTGAATTTGTNCCACGCATAATAGAGTCGTCAACAACAATAACCCGTTTCCCTTCCAGTACATTTCTTACTGGATTCAATTTTACCCGCACCATTAGATCCCGAATTTCCTGTGAAGGGTTCATAAAAGTTCGACCAACGTACGGATTTCGGTGTAATCCAAATTCGAAAGGGACACCCAGTTCCTCAGAATACCCGATAGCTGCAATAGTAGCGGAGTCAGGAACAGGAATAACAATATCAGCCTCGGCGGGACATTCGCGCGCCAGTTGTCTGCCAAACTCGCGTCTCGGACGATTGACTAATTGGTCAAACACAATGCTGTCTGGACGAGCAAGATATATATGCTCAAAAATGCACTGTGACAATTCCAATTTAGCTGGACCGATAAAAAAAGATTGTGGCTCCTCATCTGTGGAAGTGATTACAACCATTTCCCCCGGTGCGACTTCACGAATNGGCTNTGCTTCNATNACATCAAAGGCACAAGTTTCGGATGCTAACACATAGGCTTGATTCAAACGTCCCAACCAGAGTGGACGGAAGGCGTGTGGGTCACGAACACCTACCATAATTGATTTGCCCATAAATACCAGTGAGTAGGCACCCCGCACTTCCTGGAGCGCGTCCATGATCCTATCCTCTAGAAGGACATGTTGGGACTGAGCAATGAGGTGAGCGATGACCTCCGTGTCAGAGGTAGAACTAAATATTGATCCTTTATCTTCTAAATCACTTCGAATCCGAAATGCATTGATCAAGTTACCATTATGTGCTATTGCTAAAGGTCCTCGTTTGTACTGTCGAACCAGAGGTTGAGCATTTTCAATTCTACTACTTCCCGCGGTTGAATAGCGATTATGGCCGATGGCTATGTCCCCTGACATTTTGGCTAAAGTTTCAGAGTCAAAGATGTCTGCAACAAGGCCCATTTCTCGATGATAAGAAAAAGATTCGGAGTCTGAAACAACAATTCCGGCGCTTTCCTGACCTCGGTGCTGAAGTGCTCTTAGTCCCAAGTAGGTGAGTTCGGCTGCCTGAGGATGACCAAAAATGCTAAAGACACCACATTCATCTTTTGGTTTATCATCACTCCAATCGTCAAGAAACTGCATATTATGTTAACTTCCCATTTTTTGATCAATAATTGTATGTCTGAAATTGATATATGACATTTTTTAGGTAGTGTGCTCGACTGAGTTACCGCCAACGATCGAACTTTGCAATTTTGCTTCTATGCTTTGGCCAAACTTGTTGCCGAGAATTGCCCCTATCGCTGCCGAAAGAATTAGCAATAGCTCCACTGGAAACTTAGTTTTGAGGAGCGTCTTTAGAGGAAATGTAATGATAAAAGCAAATGGTCTGAACATATGGAGAGAATAAGATACCATGTTTTGTCCCAATGAATCTGTAAGCGAATCCCAAGAGATATTTAGTAGCAAAATTAAGACAACTACCGCTGGTGCGCCGAGAAAGGCTCCATTGAAGGTGTTCCGTCGGTCAATCTCTTTTCCAAATCGTTTGCCAATGAGTCGAATGCATTCAGTCATACTAGCAATACCACACCCGTAAGTGATTGCTAGGGAAATAAATGTTAGTAACCCAATTAGTAACCCATGCTCAATTCGGTTTCCCACTAGGATTTTAACAAACAATTCATAGGTAAGAAGATAACAAACTAGAGAGGTGATAAAACCGATGATACTACCACATATGATCTGCCCGGTAATGTTTAGGAAGGCGTCTTTTCGTGACATGGAAAACCTCGGGAATTTTGGGAACCCGAGGATTATAGCACGGTAATTTTTAGCTGTCAATAACGATAGTTGGTCAATTATAAATAGAAATAATTTTTGTATACTTTATGATAGTCGAAAAGTTGTAAATAGCAGAAGTAGAGAGGTTAGAATAAATAGCTGATTTGAAGAGAGCCTGCTCCAACAGGTTTCATAACAAATAAAAACCAAAAAGATGATAGATCTAATGGGTATTTATGAATTTCAGTGATCATTTCAGCTTCGACATTATGCTGAGGTAATTAGTGAATTCGCTCTAAATTTCATATCCTTCCTTAATGTTTAGGGAATATTTACGCAACAATAATTATAGTAAAACTAAAGCGTGTCTTTAGCCGTGGATCTGATGGCATTTGCTACTTTGTCGATAGTTTCATCACTCATTTCATGACCGATNCCAATGCAGATTGCTCGACCGAGATAGTCTAACGTCTTCGGGCACATACGATCTGAATATTGGATGTCTCCATAGGTAGGATGTGTGTACGGTAAGCCGTTTGAGTGATAGGTTTTCTTTTGCAGTATATAATCCCAACCGGGATAAACATGCTTATCGCCATTGCCNTGCGTGTACATTGGTCCAGCAGGAACACNGTATTTCCCCATTACTTCACCAAATTTTCGTGCCAAATCGGGAGTAGANAGAAAAAACACCATGGTAGTCGAAGCATCACCATTTTTATCGTGAACCTTTCGCAACTCAATNCCGTCAATGTCAGNAATAGCTTCACGCAGCTTGTANTTTCGGGTCCTCATATTCTCGATAAATCCATCAAGACGGGTCAATTGTACTGATGCGATTGCACCTCGCACTTCATCCATCCGAAAATTCATCCCGGGGAAAAAAGCACTAGTATGNTTGGAAACCCCCCACAAATTGCCACCATCATGAATCATTCGTGCTCTATCATGCAGTTCTTCGTTATTGGTGATGACAATCCCTCCTTCTCCGGTAGTTATGATTTTGCTCTGTTGTAGGCTGAAACACCCTATGTCACCGTGTGTGCCAAGTCGTGCTCCTTTGAAACCCGCTCCAATTGCTTGTGCGCAATCCTCAATTACCATCAGGTTGTGCTTTTCTGCGATAGTTTTGATTGCTTCCATATTGGATGGGGCTCCGATCATGTGAACAGGTATGATGGCTTTTGTTCGTGGAGTTATTTTAGCTTCGATGTCGTTCGGGTCGATTGTCAGCGAATTATCAATTTCAGCTATAACTGGAACTGCGTTGGCAATCACTACTGAGGCAGGAGTTGCAATCCAAGTGTAAGCGGNAACGATGACCTCATCTCCAAGACCAATNCCCGCNGCGTAAAGTGCGACAATTAACGAAGAGGTTCCTCCGTTGGTAGCTAGTGCATACTCGACNTTAAATTTNTCTGTGATGCTGTTTTCAAATGTAGTGACTCTGGATTCTTCTGGCCCATATCGGCAGAGGCTACCCGATTTTATAACTTCTAGGGCGGCTTGTTGTTCTTCCTCGCCTATAAAATACATTTTTTATTGCTCCTTAGTGTGGTAGGGGGTTGTAATAATATACAACAACTGTCATTGTTTTTTTAATCTTCTGGTTCAACATTCCATTTAATTTCTTCTATAGGATTATATGATCGAACGCATCTAAACCCGATTTTGTTGTCAGCTTTAGCTGGAGATTGCTTGTTGCGAAGTGCGACACGTAACCCATACCATTTGAAGTACCAGCACCCTCCGCGNANGACGTGGGGTTGCAACATATTCTTATTCTCCTGTTTCTTCCTNTCTTGACTTTGAACTGTGAANTCATCAACACTAATTTCTCCAGTGATTAATTCAATCAGGTGATTATATCCGGATAANGGATTCTTTAACAGCTTGTTTTTTTGACTGNTTTCAAGGTAGTAGAAATCGCTGTATTCATCTAGACACCACTCTCGTACATTACCCGCCAAGTCATACAAACCATAACCATTAGGAGGGAAACTACCTACTGGTGCCGTATAACGGTATCCGTCTGCAGATCCATTAATTCCAACGTATTGGCTGGTTATATAATTTCCATCTATGTCTGGTCTATCTGGCTCGCTGTCACCCCAAGGAAACTTTTTATTAGTTTGTCCCCCNCGGACAGCGTACGCCCATTCTGCNTCAGTCGGTAACCTTTTTTCAGCCCAAATGGCATAACTCATGGCATCATACCAAGTTACTCCTACTACTGGTTGATCAGGGGCGTTGAAGTCAGGGTCTTCCCAAAAAATCGGTTCGTTATATCCCGTTTCCTTGATAAATTTATTATATTGGGCATTAGTGATTTCATAGACATCGATGTAAAAAGATGAGAGCTCAACGGTATGAACTGGTTTTTCATAAATTGGTCCATCATTGAATTGGTCTCCCATTTCAAAAGTTCCGACAGGAATCCGCAACATTTTGGATCCATCTTTCCAAGTGATTTCTTCTAATTGAGTAGTTCGCATTTCCTCATCGTCTTGGTTGCATCCTATAAAACCAATCAGAGACAGCCAGAACAATAACCTGAAAACTACCGTTATTTTTGATATGAGGTATGAGTAAATGAAAAAACGTTTAATCGTGACAAGCAGGAAACCTGAGGAATTTCTGGGCATTTCCACCCCCAATTTGATTGTATTCGTATTCAGATAGGTCTGGTAACAATTCGTCAATAATTCGCGACATTTTGTCATAACCAGGATTTTTGAAAATCCAAGGAAAATCAGTTGCCCACATCAGTTTTTCTATACCATATATTTCAAGGAGACTTCGGTGCCAGCCAGCCAGATCTTGATACGGATAATCTTCTTTACTAAAAGCGTATTGGCCTGACAAATGGATCATAACATTTTCATGCCGGGCGAGCCGATGTGTAGTGTGGAAAGCAGGATTATAGGCTGGCGTTTCGACTTGTGGTCGACCGTCTTGATCAACGGAGAACTTTTCTCGTCCAGGACAGATACCAAGGTGGTTTATTACAACTCGAACTTGTGGGAACTTTTCCAGTAAATATGGAATTAGGTGTGCATCGATGGCACGCAAGTATAGCCAAAGGACGTAATCCTTTTCAGCTGCATGTTCCCAGATAGGAAATGTCTTAAATTCCCTGATATCAATTTGTGCCAACGGGTCTCGTGGTCCTCCCAATGAAGAAAGGCGAAACCCGACAATTGCCGAATTATTTGCTAGTTTGTCCATGTGTAGTGCTACGTTGGAAATATCTTGGGGAATCAGTCCAATTCCTAAGAAATGCTTAGGATAAGATTTTAAACAGCGTAGTAAATAGGCATGGGATATTATGTCAGCGCCTCCAGTTTGCACCAATACTGCTTGATCAACCTGATTACGTTCCATCTCTATTAATAGTTTTTCGATTGGTTCTTCGTGGTCTGCGGGAATTAATCCACTAACTTCCCTTGGAAATTCTCTTGAAACCTTGGTAAATACATGACCGTGTGAGTCAATTTTAGGTGTCATATTTCTCCAGACCAAAAAGTTTGCGCCGTTGTTGTGTTTGACAGTAGTTGGCGATAGAGGCAAATGTGTCAGGACTGATTCGATTAGGTGTTGACTTCTCGTAGATGAGAATGATAGATTTTCGGGCGACATTGGTATGGTTATCCATACTGGTGTGCCAGCCGTAGGAATTGAAAACGATGGCGGTACCTGCTTTACTTGGGAAGGCTTTGTGTCCTGGCATGCTCTTGGATCGTTTGACTTTAGGATATGGTCCACTGTTTGGTTTATGACTTCCTGGGACAAAAGCAAATTCGCCGGATTCCGGCAAGACATCGTGTACGTAGATCTGAACTTTAATATGCAATGGATTGCTAAAAGGCACGTCTGGATGCCAACTACTATAGCTTATTGGCCCAGGTGGGACGGTTCGTACTTGTGGGCCAAGTAGTATTAGTTGGTCATTGGTGAAAGACATTAGTGCACCATAGTAACTAGGGTGGTCAACCAGATCAATGAATATTTCATCTTTGGCAAAGGGGTCAGGTATATCATAAAAAGTACCGGCACTTTGGCCTGTTTCAATTCTATTGAGCCAGTCTTCCTTGCAAATGGCTGACCAATGATCAAATGCATCTTGTAATCGTTTCAGATCATCGCCTTGAATAGCTTTTTCGAAAACTAAGTATCCTTCATCGTTCCATCGTTTTTGTTGTTCAGCAGTCGGTCTAACCATTATTCACACCTTACATCAGTTGAAATATCCTCAGCNTTTGATTTCAACACAAACTTATCATTGTTTGTGTTTCNATACTGTCGCTAATTGCTTTTAATACCTTCATATTGTGGTAGGCATCTTCAAGGCTGGCCTCGGGTTGTACTCCTTGAAGTAAGGACTTTGCCCAATGCTGCATCTCCTCGATATAACCAGGACGACCAATGCTGTGGAATGCTGTGTTGAGATNCCANTCCTCTGTTGGAGTGTCTGCATAACCACCACCTTGTCCTGACCATGTTGGAACTCGATATCGACGAAGTTTACGAGTTTCAAGTACTTGGATTGCTTGGTTATTTAGGCCTTTAATATAAACCATTGCTTCCAGAACCGGTCCTATGCCTAATGTCATGGTGCCAACTGCTCCATTGGCATAACGTAGGTTCACGCTGATTGAAACGGTTCCCGTATTTGTGTCAGTGCCATCAAAGGCAAATACATCATTAACCGGCCCCATAAAAAATCGCATGCAGTCTGTTGGGTGAATTGCTTGATCTAGCATAAAAGACCAGGCGAAAGGAGGATCGGACGAATGTATGCGTGGAGACGGTGCCAAGTAACGTGTATGGTATTGACAAACTTGGCCAAAATCGTCTTTCTCCATTAGCCCTTTTGCCATTTGGTGGGCGGGAGCGTGTCTCCACATGGTGCCAACCATCCCTGTTTTTCCGGTTCGAACCGATGTATCCATCAAGAGTTTAGCG
>PBXZ01000099.1:0-16210 GCA_002729415.1 Candidatus Poribacteria bacterium
AAGCTCCGATTATTCTAAATTATTTCTTACCTTTGACGAAAATTCATCAATTTCTTGGTTCGATGTGAGTACACCTATTTCGACTTCGTAGTGTCGGCGCCCCCCTGGTTCAAGGTAATCAAGCGTGCCGCGTTGGCGTTCTTTTGTGCGTCCATCGACCCAGCAATTCGCGTGTGCGCTGTCAGCGACATCAAGTCCACTTTCAAGGTATCAACGTTTGACTCAATCTTTCCAATTCCCTGTACAGCGTCTGAGTGAAATAGGACACCATGATTCTGTGAGATCTCTCCGATGTCACTTAATGGATTAACCGTGCCTACTTCATTACTAGCATAGATGATACTAATCAGTATTGTATGGTCAGTAATGGCCTCTTTCACATCTTGAGGATCAACCATACCATACTGATCAACAGGTAAAAATGTGACTTCAAATCCATCTTTTTCGAGCATTTTACAGGACTCAAGAATCGCACTATGTTCAATTTGAGAAGTAATGAGATGATTCCCTTTTCGGCGATATTGTTGGGCAATACCTTTAATCGCCAGATTGTCGGATTCTGTTGCACCATTGGTAAAAATAATCTCTTCTGGACTAGATCCAATGAGTCTAGCTACTTGCTGTCGTGCCAATTCTACAGCTTCTTTAGCGCGCCACCCAAAAGCATGAGTATTACTCGAAGCATTACCAAATTCGTTGGTGAAATAAGGCATCATCACTTCTAAAACACGTGGATCCAAAGGGGTCGTAGCATGATGATCCATGTAAATTCTTTGAAATATTGCTTCCATTCTCTCTTCCTATTCAAAGGGTAATTTTACTGAACCGGTATAGCGAAGTCAAGTGCTTAACCTAGCTTGACTATCAATTATAAAAACAGAGATATGATAGAAATTAACTTCCATTTAGATACTAAAAAGCTTGATGTCGAACCGAGTGAGTATAGATATCTATATGTCAACATCTAGTAAAGACCTTACATAATACAAATAAGCATAGAACAATAAAAAAAGGTCGATAGGTTGCTAAGTCTTCACCTATCGCCTAAATACGATCCAGATCTATCCCAAGTTGTTGCTATCTTAACCAGCGAAATCAACTGGTGTTGAAGCGATTAACGATGCTTTTAAATATCAGCGGCAATTTCATCTGCACTGAGTGTTCTTGATCTAACTCTAACTTCATCTACAGATCTGACATAAACTTGGTACTCTTTATCTAACCCTTTATCGATACGATTCCAACCAACGATAATAGTTACACCTTTAGCTCCCATGTATCCTCTATAATTTCCTATTTTAACCTTCTTCTCTAGTTCATTACCTATGGTATAATTATTGAATTACCATTTCATATTATTTCAAGGCAAATTGGGTTTTTCTGAAAAACCAATACATTTTTGTGAAAAAATATTGCAAACATAGCAATCAGCACATCATAGACCTTGACTTAACAGTTATTAATATAGAGAGACTATAGAGGAAGCCCAAACCATTTTCAGGTTTAAGTCAACAAAATCAGGCATCAGGCTTGTAAAAAAATCTATTATCAAGACTGGAGTCAAAAAAGTCTGAATTTATTACGTTTATTGCTGTAGCGAGCGACTTTTCAAATAAGTCCAAGCCATAATTCATTGCATATTGACATTTGAACTCCAGTTAAATATCTAATAATTGTTTGTAACAAGGTAGATTAATTATGAATCGAACAGGAAGAGCAGTTATAGCAAGTGGGCGAGATTTTGAGATTCGCGAATATCCAGTACCGGACCCAGCTCCCGGTACAATTCTACTTCGTCAAGAACTCGCAGGTATCTGTGGAACAGATCTACATAATTGGCAGAAAGGCATTGAAGGCGAAATGCTTCTCGGTCATGAGAATGTAGGTATTATTGATGCTGTCGGGAAAAATGTGGAAACTGATTATGTTGGCAACCCTATCCAAGAAGGAGATAGGGTAATACTTGCCCCTAGGGCTAATGAACGTGTTTATGGGTTTCAGATTGATCCCGATGACACCCCACATTTTGGAGGAGGATTTGCTGATTACATATACCTCACCTATTCTGGTACATGTTTTATTAAAACGTCGGCACCTATTAACGTCGCTGTACTAACAGAGCCTTTTGCTATCGCGGTACATGCTACTATGAGAGCGAAAGTGAAAATCGGCGATACAGTCGTAATTCAGGGGTCAGGCGCAATTGGATTGTTGACACTAATTTGCGCTAAAATTAGTGGTGCTGCAAAATTGATTATGGTTGGCGGACCCAGCGGCAGATTGACGTTGGCAAAACAATTAGGAGCAGACGTAACCATCAACATTGAGGAAATTACATCCGTCGAAGAAAGGACGCAACTAGTTAAAAATCAGACACCACAGAATGAGGGCGCCGACATTGTATTCGAATGTGCCGGATTCCTTCCAGCTATTGCCGAAGGACTCGGTTATGTTAAATACAGCGGGACTTTCTGTGAGGTTGGACATTTTGTCGACGTAGGTTCATTTGAGCTTAATCCAAATCAAATGCTAATGCGGAAAAATCTGCGGTTAGAAGCAGTCTGGAGTAGTCGGCATGAACATTTTGTTCGTGGGTTACCAATTTTGGAGAAGAACGAATTTCCTTTTGCTGACATGGTAAGTCACATCTTACCACTATCCCGTGTTCAAGAAGGATTTGAAGCACTTGATGGTGGATACCGCTTGGGTAATGAGACAGCAATTAAAATTGCCGTTAATGCTCAAGCAGAGTAGTACCCAAATACGAAAACACGACTATTTTAGGATACTGTCATGGACCTACAACTTGTTAACGGAGAGAATGCTATTGCTTGGGGAGCGATAGAAGCTGGGGTTAGTGTTGTCACAGGATATCCAGGATCCCCAGGAACTGGAACTTTTAATACCTTAGCAAAAACCGCTGAAGCATACGGACATCATACTGAATGGTGTATCAACGAACGCATTGCTCTAGATATAGCAGCAGGTGTGTCTCAAGGAGGAAAGCGCGCGTTTGTATGTTTAAAAAGTGTTGGAATGAATGTCGCTCTAGATACATTAATGGTGTTAAATATGACAGGTGTACACACCGGGCTGGTCATTCTTTTAGGTGATGACCCAGGTGCTTGGGGGTCCCAAAACGAACAAGACACACGTTTCATCGCCCCGATGGCTGAGATACCAATGCTTGAACCTTCTACGCCTAAAGAAGGGCGAGAGATGATCAAATGGGCCTTCGAATTCTCAGAACTTCTCCGTACAGTTGTCATTATTCGGATTACACGAAGCTTCAGCCTATCGGAAAATCTCCTATCTCCAATTTCTGTACCAGAAACGAAACTGTCTTTGTCACCAGATAGAGAACCAATGCGATGGATTTCTGGTCCCAGTAATACTATGGAGAACCACCGCCAAGTCCATCATAAGATACAACAAGCAACCAAACAATTCAGCCATCTGCCCTTCAACAAAATTGAAGGTTCAGGTTCCAAAGGAATTCTTGCTGGTGGTTTTACCTACAGCAAATTAACAGAGGCACTTTCCGGCACAGATACCTCAGACTTATCAATTCTCAAATTGAGCACTCTCTATCCACTCCCTAAAGATTTACTAACTCAATTTTTAGATCAATGTCAAGAGATCCTCGTCTTGGAAGAAGTAGATCCCTACTTAGAAGACGCAATTAAAACTGTGGGATATGATGCCGGCCACACACCTAAAATACTGGGAAAACGAACTACGGATGTCAACTGGGAAGGAGAACTTTTTCGGTGGCACATACAGCAGGCACTTGACGCTTACTTGCCTAATTTTTCACCAAGTCAATACTATACTCAAGATGAATGGGAAAAGGAAAAACCCGCGCGAAAATCATATTGTGCAGGTTGCCCTTACATTGAAATTCTAACCATCCTTCGTCAAGTAGCCGAAGATCTAGGGCAAAATCCATTTCTTTCAGCCGATCCTGGCTGTGTCATCACAGCGGCACATTTGCTAGATACAAAGCTTTGCATGGGATCCGCAATAGGCGCGGCTACAGGCCTGCAAAAAGCCGGAATTGACGAGCCAGCTATCGCTATTTTTGGTGATTCCGCCTTTTACCACAGTGGCCTTAATGCACTAGTTCACGCAAGCGCAACGAAATTGAATCTATTAACAATCGTGCTAGACAACGGTGGTGCCGTCACCACAGGTGGGCAAAGCACACCTAACAATGCATTATCGTCTTTTAACGATGTTGGAACAAGCATTGGCATCGTTGACCTCGCTTCATCTTGCGGGGTGGAATTTATTTGGATTATCAAAGAAGATGATGACGCTGAGAAAATGAGTAACATCTTCCGAGAAGCCTTAACAGTCGATACNGGACTTAACATGGTTGTTGTGCAAAAATCTTGTAAACCTATTGAAGAATAGATTCTACCTTATACCATAATGGCATGATAAAAGGATGCTGAACAAGATCAGGGTGAAGATGATCACTTTACTTTGCAATCTGGTTCCAACCAGTTCCTTGCCGAATGGCTTCGATTGCCACTTGATAACGCCAACCATCTCGAAAAGTCAAATAACTTTTATGGGATTGATTGCAAATATCTGCGATGAAATCAATGACTAATGCCACCCACATGTTTTGGATAATGTCACCAACTTGAGGAAGNTCATTAGTTAATGCNTCCGGTATTNCTAAAGAACTAGTCTGAGAATTTTCAGTTTTTGAAAGTGAGAGNGATAACATTCCTCCNCGCCCTATTAAGGTTCCTTCATCACCATAGAAATACCAACCGTTAGTTTCAACCGATTCAGCAATCCCACTTGTGACTCGCATCATGACAGGAACAANATTTTCTTCTTGGGNGGCAGGTAAGCTTAGTTTCAATANGGCTGAAAAGGAACTTTCCCCATCGCAAATTCGCCATTCCATATCGGTTGCGTCTTGAGGGCTAATTTTGGTGTCTCTGAATTNCCGGAAGTCATGTACATTAGGTANAACAGGGGCCCGTTCTTGCCTCCNTTGTGCTTGACCAACAACCGAACTTAGCTTCCNATTCGTCATTCTTTCTAGTATTCCTAACCAGTGTGGGAATCCGTTGTTAAGCATTCCCCCACCATGAGATAGCGAGTTCATCCAACTCCAAGATTTTAGCTCTTTAGATTTNGGGTGGGAAGAAATNACATCAATCTGCTTCAAATTACCAACTGATTGGTTACTCAACAGTTGATTTACCCAAGTTACACTGGGATGATAACAGTGNGTAGCTGCNTAAGCGTGTTTAACATTTGCTTGGTTAACCAGNTGATAAAANTGCTCGGCTTCTTTGGCTGTATTAGCCAGTGGTTTGTCACACAAAAGGTGTGCGCCTANTTCGACAGCAAGTTCAATCACTGGAGCTCTCAAAATAGCAGGTGTGGCNAAGGCAACAATATCAGGTTTTACCNNCTTAAGAGTCTCNTCCCAATTAGTCGAAGCTATTGCTATTCCTAAATTAGAAGCAACTTTATCAACAATTTCTTGCCTGCGAGCGCAGATGGCAACNACCTCCACACCACAGTGTTGTAGAGCCTTAGTATGCCCCTCACCAGCCCAGCCAGCTCCNACAACAACGGCCTTCAAATCCTGAGGGTTCATATTATTAACCTCTATTNCCTTTATTCAACATAATTCCTAGAATNGATTCNATAAATCAGAAATCNAGTGAATTTCCGNACANCTCANTGATATTAAAGAATAGTATTATAGTAGCNATGAAAAACGGTGTCAATTATTGGAACTAGAAAACACATGTATTNCTCTTATTACCATTGGTTATGGTTGCTTNANCCCGACCAGCATAATNGCNATATAACTGGAATCCAACATACGAANATTTTTCCTNTAGCATCATGGATATANNCCACAACCTCNATATCGGGACAGTTTAAAGATTGNGGNCGTTTCNACAGACTTNATTAAAGTGGNAACNAAAAAATTGTGATATAATCNTGTTAATTNTATTTTGNGTTCCCATCAAGTATNATAATCGGTTTTTCCACATTAATGCGTAANATNAAAAAAGGTAAACTCAATTTCAGATTTTNAGGTNAGCTAATTGCTAAGGAAGTGCCTAGATGCTACCNTCTATTAGCAAGAAGTATTTTATATGGTTCTTAGTTCTACTTCTACTTTTCTGCTTTCGCGTAGCAGCACAGCTCATTCAAGTATTATATCCCGTCGACTTTCTCCCTTCATTTGAAGCATGGCATAGCCGTACGATACCATACTGGTTGCTAGTAATATTCCAGTTTATCATCATNCTAGCATGCATAAATGTGGTTATCAGATTTATACNCGNCAGAGTAAACCCNAATCATAAGANAGGAAGAATCTATCTAGGTTTGGGATTTGTGTACTTCTCTATGATGTTATTTCGTCTGGTAGCAGGATTAACTTTTGTTACTAATCATAGTTGGTTTAGTGCAAGAATTCCAACCTTTTTCCATTTGGTACTTGCNTCCTTTTTATTGTTGCTAGGCAGTTTTCATTANAAGTATNGCAAACTATAGTAATATAAAATNATGACAAATACATCGANGAGTAAGANAGNANNNNTNATTTCNTGGACAGCNTATCCCACAGTAATTGTCTCTGGTNTAACCCTAAATAGTTTTTTATTGNANTTAGNCTATCCATTGCAANTCAGTGCATACATTCCTATCATTCTTGGTATTGTAATTATCACGTTTCTTGAACATAANTTTCCGTANAGAAAGGAATGGCTTCCTAATACTTCAGACGTAAGAGATGATGCCACTTTTATGGTTGCAGTACAGATTATATTACCTAGGGTTCTCTCTTTCTTTGTTGCTATTACNCTCTTGAAATATCTAAAAGCTAAAGGNCTAACACCAGATGAATACTGGCCACATTACTTTTCANCACTTATCCAAGCTATCTTTATGGTGCTATTTGCTGATTTTTTGAGATACTGGCTCCATAGAGCTAGCCACGAATGGTATCCATTGTGGTGCTTACATGCTGTGCACCACTCACCTCATAAACTCTATTGGGTGAACGTAGGACGTTTTCACCCAATAGACAAAGCACTCCAATTTTTATTCGATGCTCTGCCCTTTATAATTCTTGGTGTTTCAGAAGAAGTTTTAGCCATTTACTTCGTATTCTATGCCATCAATGGCTTCTTCCAGCATTGTAATATCGATCTAAGACTTGGTTTCCTCAACTACATTATTAGTGGCCCAGAACTGCATCGCTGGCACCACTCTTTTATAATCGAGGAAGCAAACAGGAACTACGGCAACAATTTGATTATCTGGGATTTACTCTTTGGTACGTGGTTTTTCCCTACAGACAGGGAAATTGAGAAGTTAGGATTGAAGAACAGACAATACCCACTGGATTTTGCAAACCAAATGCGGACTCCTTTTATTAAAGGTATCGACCAGGATCAAATATGATATTTCCACTTATTAATGTTGTACTGAATGGTCTTATCAGGCTAAGGATGTTCTTGATAAAGCACATTTCATGGAGTTCGCTTATTAAGAAAACTCGCAATCCCCAACAGACTCAAAATGAATTACTGAAACAAATTCTCAGTAAGAACAAAGACACCGTTTTTGGTAAGGAGCATGGCTTTGAAGAAATTAGATCATATGAAGAATTTTGTAGCGCTATACCTATTCAATCATATGAAGATTTACGGGGGTATATTGAAAAACAAGAAAAAGAAAAGAAGCTATATCTAACTGCTGAACAACCTATAATGTATGCCCAAACAAGCGGGACAACAGGTAAGCCGAAATTTATCTCCATCTCCAAAAATTCAATTTCACAATATCGCAAAAGCCAGCAGGTCTTTGCTTATGCAGTGTATGCTTCTATATCAGGTGTCTACAACGGCAAAGTGCTAGGCGTCAGAAGTCCTGCTGTAGAAGGATACTTAGACACAGGTACACCGTACGGTTCTATGTCAGGGCTTATTTATAAGAGTATGCCTGGATTGGTGCGTTCAAGGTTTGTAGTGCCCACAGAAATTTTTGAAATCGAAGATTATGAGCTGAAATATTACCTAATAACGGCCTTTTCTCTCATGGAGGGCAATGTTACGCTCATGGCCACGGCGAACCCTTCCACCATTCTGAAGCTAGGCGACATCATTGGAAAGCAGGCTGATAGATTAATCCACAATATTAGGACAGGTACATTTACAAATCTAGAAAAATTAGGTGCTGATCAAAAGAAGAGCATAGTACAAAGTTTCAAAAAAAACACAAAGAGAGCAAGTGAACTTGAAAACATCTTATCTGAGAAAGGGAATTTAACTTTTGCGGATATATGGCCAAATCTTAAAGCTGTTTGTACATGGACTGGCGGCAGTTGCAGTGTACTGATTCCTTCCTTGCAGAAACAACTTTTGCCATCTACAAATATTGTTGAGATGGGATATTTATCCAGTGAGTTTCGCGGAAGTATCACCGTTGATGTACTTAACAACAGGGGAATTCCGACCTTAGAGGAAAATTTTTTTGAGTTTGTAAAAAAAGAAGAATGGGAGAATGAAACTCCTACGTTTCTGACGCTCGAACAAATCGAAGGAGGTAAACAATACTATATTTTCGCAACCACGCAAAACGGTCTGTATCGTTACTGCATCAATGATATTATTGAAGTCAATGGGACATACAACAAGACTCCTACTATTCGATTCATTCAGAAAGGAAAAGGGGTAACGAACATCACTGGAGAGAAACTTTACGAAAACCAACTTATTCAAACAATGAAAGCTATAAAACAAGAGTATAGTTTAGACATCAGCTTCTTTATAATGTTAGCCGACCAGAAACGTCTACAGTACCATCTCTATCTAGAACATGAGCCTGTAGAGGAATTCGGACTGTCGGAAAATCTGGAAGAGAAGTTATCCAGTCTCAATATTGAATATGAAAACAAGAGAAAAAGTGGACGTCTACAACCATTAAATCTGAGGTTCCTGAAATTTGGNACAGGTGAAGCATATAAGAAACATTGCATTGAGAACGGTCAACGCGAGGGACAATTTAAAGTNGCNNATTTNCANTATANANAGGATTGTATTTTCGANTTNCACCAACATATTNATACNGANTANNATATGAAAATCACTAATCTANNNATTAGAAAANTAGAAATNCCCTTCAATATNAGTTTNAAACATGCATCTGCCGANCGTAANGCNACCGAAAGNATCTTGGTGGTAGCNGANTCNGACAACNNNCATNAANGNTATGGCGAAAGTTGTCCGCGTAGCTATGTTACTGAGGAGCACATTGACTCAACCATAGCATTTTTTGAGAAGCACAAGTCATCAGTTCGAGCCATAGAAAATCTTGAAGAACTTAGGCTATGGATAGAGGGAAAAAAGGGAGACATAGACGCTAATCCAGCAGCTTGGTGTGCCATTGAATTGGCATTGCTAGACCTATTAGGAAAAGGGCAAGAAAAATCTATAGAAGAACTTCTATCCTTACCCACGCTTAAAGGTGAATTTCACTATACGGCTGTTTTAGGAGCCAGCAATCATGAGATTTTCAAAAAGCAACTTCAGCAATATGCTCATGCCGGATTCAGTGATTTCAAGTTGAAGATTTCCGGGAAGTTGGAAGAAGATATAGAAAAACTAAACTTACTAAAGAAACTAAAAAATAAGGGAACCAGAATCAGGTTAGACGCCAACAACCTTTGGAACACATCAAGTGAAGCGATCGCTTATCTAGAGCAATTAGACACTAACTTCTTCGCTATAGAAGAACCTGTCGAGACTAATCAATATGATACACTCCGTACTATAGCTAAAACACTACATACTAAAATTATCCTTGATGAAAGTTTNCTTCGNAAAGAGCAATTTGAGCATATNCAAGACAGTCCTGAGACATGGATTATCAATGTCCGTATATCTAAAATGGGAGGCATCTTGCGTTCTCTTGACGTTGCTGAAGAAGCAAGNCGGTTGAATATCCCTATCATCNTTGGTGCTCAGGTCGGTGAAACCAGCATTCTTACCAGAGCAGCACTTACTATTGCCAATACTTATNGTAATATTCTCCTAGCTCAAGAAGGTGCCTTTGGTATTTATCTGCTTGAANAGGATATTGTAGAAACACCACTTATGTTTGGAAAAGGTGGAGTGCTATCTACCCATTCTCTGATTGCTAAACAAGGATTAGGATTGCATTGTATCTTATAAAAATCAGGAAANGATATGGCTGATTTTGCTAAAATGGCACCTCGGATTGGCTCGCTTAGGATTTCCGTGTTCATATGCTTTNTCATCTTATTCGGCATATGCTTTGTCATCTTATCAAATTGGACATCCATCATCGATTTTATAGCCGACCAATTTTTCCTCCCAAATCAAGGGATAAGANAGGCATCATATGAGACACGAACACAACGANGCNTAGGATTTACAACGAACGATGGCATTAAGCTACTCGCGGATGTNCACNATCCAAAGGGNTTGAAAAAAACAGCCACTATCTTGGTTCGTATTCCNTTTACCAAAACATTTGGAANCCGAGGGCGTTCGGATGTAATTGGGCGTTATTGGGCCCGCCGTGGATATACGGTTGTCGTTCAAGGAACNCGCGGGAGATANGAATCAGNAGGTCAATTCTATCCACTAATTCATGAACGTGAGGATGGTATCGAAACACTTCACTGGTTGGAACAACANCCTTGGTATGACGGACGTTTAGCAATGTGGGGAGCATCCTCATTTGGACACACACAATGGGCNATTGCTGATCAGACTCATCCAGGGCCAGACGTCTTATTTGTTCAGATCTCTAGCACGAGTTTTCGTAAGATGTTCTATCCAGGTAATGCATTCTCATTGGAAAGCGGCCTATATTGGGCTATAACAAGCCGAGGTAGCAGAGATCGTGANGTGAGCATAGCAGATCTNGAAAAAGGAGTGGAAGGTTTTCCTCTCCTCGAAGCCGATGACCGTGCCATTGGAGATACAAATTTTTTCAATGATTGGNTGATTAATCAATATAATGATGCCTATTGGAAAGTGATTGACGGCACGAATCGGACACACACATTGCAGTCCCCAACACTGCTAATGGCGGGCTGGTTTGATCCATTTCTTCCTACCCAAATTGAGGATTTTACAAATATAATAACCCATGCAAAAGAAGAAATTGCATCAGAAACTCGTCTNATTATTGGNCCNTGGGGACACGCAACTTCTGTNAAATTACCCGGCACTCAAAAAGCGTTACCATATCGGCGTGAAAGCATTGCTCCTAGCATTCCGTGGTTTGACCATCAGTTTGGTATTGGTAATGATCCATTGAATATGTCACGCGTGAAGATCTTCGTGATGGGAGAAAACCGTTGGCATGATGAGAATGAATGGCCGCTTGCACGAACTCAATATACTTCCTTTTATCTTCACAGCAATGGAGCAGCAAATTCTCTTGATGGTAATGGGTGGCTTGACAATAAAGTTCCCAAAGGAGAAGAAACACCAGATAGGTATGTTTACAATCCTCTAGACCCTGTTCCTTCTGCCGGNGGGGCTATGCTTGGAAAAAGATCTGGNATTCAACTTCAGAATGCCATTGAGTCAAGACCTGATGTGCTTGTTTATACAACCNCTCCCTTATCTGAGCCTGTAAATGTGACAGGACCAGTGCGTGTTATTCTCTATGTGTCTACATCTGCTCNTTCTACAGATTTNATGGCCAAGCTGGTCGATGTACATATGGATGAATCAGCCTATAATCTTTGCGATGGNGTATTACGCCGCGATTATGAACTAACACAAAACNNGGATAAAGCCCCAGTGAAGATTGAAATTGACTTGTGGCCTACAAGNAACATGTTTCTAAAAGGACATAAAATCAGGTTGGAGATTTCAAGCAGCAACTTCCCAAGATATGATCGAAATACAAATACGGGAGAGTTTTTACCTACAGCAACTAAAGTTGTCTCTGCAACACAAACAATATTCCATTCCAATCAGTATTCTTCACGACTGATCCTACCTGTTATCCCTCGTCACACTAGGAACCAATAAGTAGGATGCATTGAAAAAATGCGTGATTTTTTTCAATGCATTAAGAAGTCCAGAGTTTCTCACTCCTCCCAAAACTAACCTATTTTTCTTTGTTTTCAATATTTCCATAACTCAATTCTGATCACAGTGCTTTGATATACCGAGCGACATCGGTAAATTGGCTAACAGTAACAGAGGGTAAGCTTGGCTATATTCTTGATGTTGCAACTAATTATAAATAAGTTATTGGAGCATCGTTGACGACACGAACTGTTATATTAACCGTGACAATCCATTCCATTCACATCTACGTCTTTAATCAAGTGCTGTTTGGTAACTTCGCTGTGTTCTCGACCAACAGCGGACATTAAATCATCTGGATCAAATTTTGCCAACAACACGACTGCGATTGTTGTTATAGCTAGTTGTTTTAGTTGTCTATCTTCATGTTGCTTTTTCGTAATTTATTTTCCTGTTCGGTGGTTCCTACAAGTCCTAATTTGAACGTCTGTTTATTCTTGAAACACGGGCATCCTTTGCAGCCTACCCACCTTCATGACCTTTGGCTTCCAATTCATCGTACAAACATTGAACAAGCTCCATATTCAGCTGCCTCTTAAGCTTACTTTAGAGATCTCCTTATCATACACCAATTTACGGATGTTAGTTTCAGAGTTCAACGGGCTTTCCTGTCTCACTTGATTGTTTAACAGCCCGACAGACAGCAACCGCTTTCATCCCTGAATAGCCATCGGCCAAAGGGACTTCACTAGTCTCAATACAGTTGACAAAATGTTGGATCTCAGCTCGAAATGAATCAAAGTTTGGAAAACTCTTTTCCTCAACCTGATTTGGGTTTGATCGAAAACTGTAACGGATAGTATCTGCACTATCAAATTTGCCTTTTACTTCGGCAACTCCAGCAGAAGTGGCCACATAGTAATCCTCAAAGTTAAATTGCGATGTCGAAACCATGCCTGCGTTAACTACACCAATAGCTCCACTAGCAAAACGAAGTGTATAAACTGCACAATCAATTTGTGATTTGTGGTCAGTAGCCAAGAGATTTCCTCCTTCGGCGTAAACGCGTGTAACGTTGCCCATCAGGAATCCAAGAATGTCAGCAGCATGAACCGCATTTTCCAGAATTGGTCCTCCTCCATCATCTTCAGCCCAGAACCAATCGCGGTTTGACGTCCCCGGATGTGGGTATCGATGCACCATATACTGGATGATCCCTAAGTCACCCTCAGAGATCTCTTTTAACCGCTGGATGGCGGGCAAAAACCGCTTTTTATGGCCAATTTGCAGGACCACCGATTGGCGAGAGCAGATATCAATCATTGCTTGACAATCACTGACGGTGCTGGCCATCGGTTTTTCGCACAAGACATGAATTCCACGGTCTGCTGCCTGCTGTGTAATTGACAGGTGAGATTTCGGTGGCGTGCAGATACTAATTGCCTGCAAGTCTTCCTTGTCTAACATTTGCTCTACACTTGTATACCCGTTGATTTGGGAAGACTCAGTGATTTGTGCCAGCACTGTTGAATCCAGATCGCAAACGCTAACCAAGTCCGCTATCTCTGACCATTTACTGATATGGGTGCGACCTACACCAGCCAATCCAATTACACCAACTCTCATTTCTATTCTCCGCTAACATGACAACTTTTACATAGTAAACAATTATATAAAAAGTTGAGGGAAAACACAACAAAAGCGAGAGATCATCTTCTCTATAGCNGTTACCAAGCTTTGGAAAAAGGTNAGGCCNCTGATACTCCAAATTCAGACTGAACCAAGTCACACTATTANATCTGATCATCTTTCTCATCACACTATACCACTAACACNAATCGATTATCGCACTGAATAGTATATTNNNCCNTCAANNTACTGANCGCTATNATTGACTTTTNCCTTTCTNATTAGCGTNTGCAGGACTGTCTTTCTCACCTTGCAATTCAGGCNTAGANTTGCATACAGTTGCTAATGAGAAATATTNAAAACCTACACCTTGNTTTGGTATCTCCAGTTTTAATAACAGGGCCTAATATGGCCAAAAAGAATAAACGGGTTTTCCTGTTAAAGTGCCGAAAGCACACAGAAATCCCCCAACCATAAATTCACCCAGCATCAATCCCATAAAAAATGGAACCAATTTTCTATATTGCTTTAATCCTCCATGTCGCAGGATTAACCCTTTAATTACCCAAGCGATGAAAAGTGGGAACCAAGAAATAGACATTCCCCAACTATTTGAGACTGCATAACCAGCTGGGTGAAAAGGCCACCATAAAAAACGCATCCGCATTAAGGCTAATAAGAGCGTCGAAATCATACCAGTGCTGATAGAAATCGGAGTTGAGGCACTAGGTGCAAGGGGTTGAGTCAGCCATTTCTGTAATCGTTCCATTCCCTCTCTACCAGGCCAAATCATATGACTATTCAACATTCCCATCTGATAACTGCTGTGCAGAAAAGCCCAAAAAGTGGCAAAAATAGAGACAAAGATAGCGAGTAAAATGACAAAGAGAAGCCATCGGTTATTGGTGTTTGTTCGCTCCGCCATTTTGAACCCTTCTAGCTGATGGGGCATGGCATCACTATAACGAGTTCGGTTAAACCAAGAATACATACCCAAAATGGTCAAATTTCTGGCACCAAGTTGCCGTGTACCGACCGTAGGTGGAATTAATAAATCAGGACCACCATAGTGAATATCATGCACCGGTGTTCCCATCTCCACTCGCATGCGGGTAACAGCTACACTAATCATAGTATAAATGACAAAAAATACTACTGCTAACCAAACCGACATGCCAGCTGCAACCGAAAAACCAACCAAAAAAAGAAAACCCAAGGACAACCAGAAAAGTGCCGTTCGATGAGAGATGGGCTCCCGTGATTGATCCAACTGTTCTAAACTAAGTGAGACTTTCAAAACGGTATAGATATGCCGACGACTAACCCATAAAGCAATTAGGCAGAGGCTTAAATACCCTCCAGTTGATTGCTCAATCATCGACTGATAACCAGCATAACTACCTCCACGAGTGGACAAACTAAAGCCGAAGATAACAATACGCTGTACTTTCCAAAGAAGGTGAAAGAACCAACAGGAAAAGAGCAAATCGAGAGGAATTAAAAAACCCAAGCCAATGACAAATGGATATAAGGAGATAGGAAACCAGCCAATTCCACTCCAAGGATGTCCGGTGAAGTATCCACTCAAATCATGTAGTTTTAGATTAATACCAGGTATGATAGGATAAATATGATGGAGTTCATTCAAAATGTCCAGACCTCCAGCAATGGCAAAGCCGATCCAGAGTAGCCGACAACCAAATAATCCAGCGGGATTATCAATCATACGTAACGGCAGTTGGATGATAGGATAAGTGAGTTTTTCGCTTTCGACCCATTGTCGACGCATTATTACATTAATCATTAGCATTACCAGGATCAGGGCAAAAATAAAAGCTGACCAAGCCAAGATAGGAATCGTCCACGCTTGGAGGTTAGACTCGAGATAAAAAGAGGATTCACCCTTATAGTGGCTAGCTAAAACCTCTTTGTCAGTAACTGTCATCCATGGTGGCAGATGCCCCCAAATGAGATTAGCCCAGTCATTTTCCGGCGATGCAAACCAGTGGACATAGGTCATAATTGCAATCAGCAATTGCATAAATCCATGACCGCTAACTGTTGACCCCATACAGACCATAGCATAGATCAGCAAGAGATCTGATTTATTAAGGACTGCACGAGGCATGACACGCTTCAATCCCATATTGATCAGATTAAGAAAAAAGAGGAAAAAGATTGCATTCATAGCGATTGATTGTACCGTCATGTGGATAGTGCGGAACATAGCTTCTGCCAATACCATCCAGTAGCAGTTAGCCATAGTAAGGAAAGTGCCGATCGTCAGCACAACCCACAGGCGGGACCTAGAGCTAAAAGGGATTGAGGAAGATCTTTTATCAATCATATTTGGTTTCGAAAGTCTATAAACATTAAGAAATTTAAGAAAGAACAGGAAGAACACCCCCGCAAGTCTGCCTAGAATTCACAACCTCTGAATTCCTATTCACAATGCAGATATTGAAGGGAACCGGATATGGCTGTGTGAATAAGAGATGAATACGTCCGACATG
>PBXZ01000100.1:0-69462 GCA_002729415.1 Candidatus Poribacteria bacterium
TCGTTGGTGCTCATGGCACCATCTGTATAAGAAGTTGAAATGCGTTTATTGCGTGGAATCTCAATAGTCTATCCCATCATAGGAAGAAGGCTCCCATTCGGAAATGGAGAAATCACCTTTGTAAGACATGAATCATCAATCTAAAGACACAACCCATCACTCCATCATAGCCTTGAGGCCAGCATACTGATGTCACTCATATATAAAAACAGGAAGCCTGTTAGAACCGTTCTAGACCGTACATTAATGTGGATTGAAAGTGTAAAATAATCGCCAGTAGTCAGAAGGAACTACTCCCCTTTGCAAACAGATTCGTTCAAGTGTTTCAGCTTCAACGAAATTTGTTATAGGATCAATATAATCCTAATAACATTTCAAGAAAGTGGAACGCACGATATCTCTGTTGAAGTTGGATCTATCAGGCACAATAGCAAATCATAATTCTTAAATTAAAATGGAAATAGAATGAATGAAAGATCAACCTAAAGACCCAATAATTGAACAAATCCAGGCTGATTGCAATGAAGTTGAACAGGGCATCATTAATCGACGCAACTTTTTACAGGATACCACTAAGAATGTTATTGCTACCGGTATCGCAGCAAGTGCTATTACAACTATAAGCAATTTAGCTCATGCACAGGTAAGTAAACAGATTAAAATGGACGAAGAACCGCCTATACCAGTTGTAGAAGTCATGAGTGATAATGTGTGGCAGGAAGGTCTTCTCGACCCAATAGTTGTTGGTGACATGATAGAACATGCGATGACAAAACTTACTGGACGAGAATCAGCCAAGGAAGCTTGGAAAGACTTTGTTTTGCCAGATGATATTGTCGCAATTAAAATAAATCCAATTGGTGGAAAGAATTTTAGTACGCACAGCGTTATCATCGATAAGATCGTAGAAGGTCTTTATGGTGCGGGGGTTCTGAAAAACCAGATTATCGTCTGGGATCGATTTGAGAAACATCTGGTCAATGCTGGTTATAAGATTAACCAAAATGATAACGATGTACGATATTTCGCTTCTGATAGTGATGCAATCGGGTATGACGAGACAGTCTTTTATGAGACTGAAAACGACACCAAAATACGTCGTGAAAGCCAAAGCACGCGTTCAAACTACAGCAAGATCCTGACAAAGATAGCCACAGTTATCATCAATGTCCCAGTCATGAAACACCACGCCATAACAGGCGTGAGTGGATGTTTAAAGAACGTTACGTTTGGGGGTGTGGATAATACGCGACGATTCCATTCTAACCCGTTGAACTGTGATCCAGCAGTTAGTGAAATTTTTGCCCACAAAGTGATTAAGGATAAACTGATCCTAAACATCGTCGACGCACTTTTAGCGGGGTTTAATGGCGGCCCCACCTACGATCCCAATGGTGTTTGGAAACATGGTCGAATCTTCGCTAGTACCGATCCAGTGATTCTTGACCAAATAGCACTTGACACAATCGATGAGAAACGAACGAAAATGGGACTTTCTTCTATCACAACGGTCGCCAAACACATTCGATCCGCATCCAAGGCGGAGCTTGGAACAAATAATTTAGATAACGCAGATCTGAGGGATGTCAAAATATAGAGGAATAGGATATGAAACTTGCAAATCATGTTGCTATCGTTACTGGCGCTGGACGAGGTATTGGCAGAAAAACAGCTGTAGTGCTAGCTAAGGAAGGGGCTGATCTCATCTTAGCTGCACGATCTGTATCAGAAATTGAGGTAGTTGCTGATGAGATTCGTGCTCTTGGACGGAAGGCTTTGGCAATTCCAACCGATGTAACCCAGAAGCCGCAGGTTGAAAACATGGCGAAGAAAACCTATGATGCATTTGGAAAAGCGGATATCCTGATTAACAACGCAGGTTTGGCCAGACATAACTTGATCCCCGATATTGAGGAACAGGATTGGGATGATCAGATTGCCGTGAACCTAAAAGGTACCTTTCTATGTACACAGGCGTTTTTTAAACAAATGTGTGAACAGAAATACGGTCATATCGTCAATGTGTCATCGACAGCGGGAAAAGTTGGACCACCAAGCTTCGGCGCCTATAGTGCAGCTAAATTTGGCGTGGCAGGTTTAACTGAAGTTACATACGCTGAAGGACGGCAACACGGAGTGAAAGCTTACGTCGTCTGCCCTGGAGCAACTGATACTAAAATGCGTAGGGATAACCATCCTGATGATGTCATCGAGCACTTGATCCAACCAGAAGATGTTGCGAATTTGATTCTCTTTCTCGTCACTCAACCGAGACAAACACACATTCCGGAATCCATAATCCGAACATCACTGATGTAATTAAGACAGATCACATTGGTAAATTAACCGGATCCCCAGTTTCAATGGATCTGTATGCAGCTAGCGCAATCTCCGTGGCCGCCCGTCCGTCAGCACCAGCAACTGGAGGTGCTACTCCATCAATGGTAGCATCAATAAATGCACGTATTTCAGCTCGGACTGGACTCTCCACTTCAATTGAAGAAATAGGGATGTCCTCACCACTTCCGTCAAATCTCTTAATCTGAATCTTCGAATCTCCACCCCAAATCTGTGGAAAGAAAATAGATCCCTTCTCACAATCAACACGTCCGCCATAACCTCCTATCGCTGACACCTGACCGGAATGGAGGAGACCGACGGCTCCATTTTCAAAATTCAGAGAAGCAACGACAAGATCAGCATAGTCTGCTTCGTGCTGAATATAAGTACCTCCAGCAGCATAAACTTTCTTAATTTCTCCACATGTCCAACGCATAAAGTCGATTTCATGCGCATTAACTTCCATCAAAAACCCACCACATTTTTCGCGTTGCATCCGCCAATCGGTATGATAACTCCCACCTTGCCATGGCCCACCAATACGATGTACGTGCATGCTAATTGGCTTTCCGAGTTGCTCGCTGACAACAATTTCCCGCACTTTTGAGTGAGTCGCGTGAAACCTGCAAACCAAACCAACACCCAAGTTTACCTGATTCTGTTCTGCGGTTTTGATCATAGCATCACAGTCCTTGAGCGTGGTCGCCATCGGTTTTTCGCAAAAAACATGCTTACCTGAATTCATAGCATCAATTGATATAGTTGCATGCAAGAACGGTGGAGATGCAACAAAGACAGCGTGAATCCGATCATCACAAAGCAATCCATGATAATCGAGTGTATAAGACGCATTAACTTCTTCAGCCAAACTCCTAGCCCGGTCTTCATCAAGATCACTTACAAATACAACTTTAACACCTTCAATTTGGTTGGCTTCCAGTACCAGACTTTTGCCCATACCACCTGCACCAACGAGACCAATTCCAAAATCTCCCATCTCAATACCACCCTACCATTTAATGATGATCTGGGATTATAACATAATCAGACATACCAGCAAAAGTTGAATCCAAAGTATATCTGAAGTATAATTATGTTTGTGTTGGTTAATAAGCAATTTGAATTTCAGGTTGCTTCGTTTGTCGTTTATTTTTTCTGTTAACTTGTGGTCAAAGCAGGAGATAAGAAAAATGTTTTCACCAAGGTTCCCGATTCATGTTCGAATGACAGCTTTTATCGGAATGTTTTTTCTACCCGTGTTAATATTAGCGGCACTAGATTCCGCAGAAGCAGAACCGAATTCGATAGAAAAGATTGAAGTTCAAATTTTGGTCACATCAGTAATGCCGACGCCTTACAAATCCGTCGATTACTTCGCCCCTATGTTGAACCAGAAAACGTAAACTTCCGTGATTTTATCGATGTTCACGGTCGAAAAAGCTACCATACCACACTTGTTGAAATCACTCCCAAAAGAGGGCGTTATGTTCATGCCTACCGCATCATACGCCAATTGAACGATCATCGTTTTCGTGGTATTGGTGCTATCAGCAAAAATTACGTTGTTAAGTCTAATGCAACTGTATCTGGAGCTATGTTTGCGCATGCTGGTTGGTCACGCAGTTACATTCGAAATGTCCCATTCTGGCGTAACTGGCGTGAGCAGACCTCTGCTGTAAACCATGCACTGATCACCTCAGGATTATTTGAACAAAAGTTCGTTTTTAGTGATAACAACCAGTTTGATTTACTGAGATTGGAAGCAGGAAAAGGCGAACACCTAGTCCGGATTCGTGGCTATATCACAGGGTTTGACGGCCCATATCCTATTTTATCTGTTCGGAAATTTGCAATTGATTATCTTCGTGAACCTCTGTTCAAACGTCAAAAAAATCTTGAGACACTCGAGAAAAACGAGGCTGAATCACCAGAAGGAAACAATGGGCAACGGAAAGCCGAAAGTGAAGACCAATAAAGTATTTGCTGTCACATGTACCAAAGCCTTCAATCTCCATAAATAAAATCACTGGCTTGTATGAGTAAAATCTTCCTTAAGGATATGATATATCGTCAAGCACGAGTTGTCTTGACGATAATTGGTATCACCCTCTTGATTGCGCTCATCCTATTCTTAGGCGGCATTATGAATGGGATGAAGATTCAGGCCCGTCAATATGTGGAGTCAACTGGCGCGGACATTTGGATTTCTGCTAAAGGATCAGGAGGCGCATTCATTGGTTTTTCCCTTCTAGTACCAGAATACCTTGCTTTCCTCAGACACGACAAAAGACTAACAGCCGATTCCGTATCTCCCCTCGTTTTTGCTCAAGCGCGACCAATCATCAGAGGAAAGGCCGGTAAAGCCATAGTTGTCGGTTATAAACGTGACAAACATGGTGGGCCTCGCCACGCAATTGAAGGCAGAATGTTCACACCAAGCGAATTTGAGGATTATCGGCCACAAGACCTGCCACTAGCAGAAGTTGTCGTTGATGAAAAAATGGGTCTCACTATTGGTGAAAGAATCATGATTGGGGGAAAAGAGTTAAAAGTTGTCGGCAAAACAAAAAGTCTGATGTTCGTTCTTGACACACCTCTCCTTTTTATGGATATTCGAACAGCCCAAGATGTGTTACTTGATAATTATCTACACGTCAATATGATGATTGCCAAAAGCAAAGGCAACCACAACGTATCAGAAATTGCTACAGATCTAAATCAGCAAGGTTCAATTGAAGTACGAACACTTGACCAAACACTCGATGACATCATTGATACCTACGTTGATGAACCGATGAAAGCAGTCACGTTCCTGCGAGTTATGCTCTGTTTGGCGGCTTTTATTCTAGTAACAATGATTACTTACGTAACCACACTTGAGAAAACACAAGAAATCGGTATTTTGAAAGCAATTGGAGCATCTAATCATTATGTGATGTTACTGATCTTAAAGCAAGTTGCGCTTACTTCTGTTATCGGTGTTGTCTTTGGACTGATCCTATCCTATCTTTTTGCGATATTCGCACCAATCTTCGTAAAAATAGATCCTGTTGAATCGGCAGTGGTAGCAGCCATCAGTTTCAAGGCTTGTTGTGCTGGAGGCTATCTGGCAGGACATCGGGCAACCCTCGTTGACCCAATGGTTGCGTTCAGAGGAGAAATCTGATGATTATTGAAGCCAAAGGCTTAACCAAAAAATTCGGTCAATCAGCCGCAGAAATTGTAGCTGTCAACCAAGTTGATATCAGTATTCAGATGGGTGAGCTCGTCATGTTCATGGGCGATAGTGGGTGCGGCAAAACCACCCTGATCAGTCTTCTCGGTTGTATTCTAACCCCTGACGAAGGGGAACTCCGCATCAATCAAAAATTAGTTGACTACGAAAATGACAATCTATCGTTAATTCGACGTAGAGATATTGGATTTGTATTCCAATTGTTCAACCTCATACCCTACTTAACAGCATTAGAAAACGTGATGCTTGCCATGGATATATCAAATACTAGGGGATTCGAGGCTGAGAAACGGGCTGAAAAATTGCTCGCACGCGTTGGTCTTAAACACCGTGTAAATCACCGCCCCGGTCAACTATCAGGAGGTGAGAAACAGAGGGTTTCGTTCGCACGCGCCTTAGCCAACAAACCAAAGATTATTTTCGCCGATGAACCTACGGCTAACCTTGATAGTCGCCAAAGTCAAAATTTGATGGGATTGGTGCGAGAACTCCGTCAGGATAATCAGACCACCATAGCCATCGTAACACACCACCAAGAGTTAAGGAAAAATGCTGATCGAGTAATACACATGAAAGATGGAAAAATTATCTGAATTTCACTAAAGAGGGAAACCGATGACAATTAAAAGCTGGACTGGTAGCCTGTTTGCTATTTTACTATTTGTAAGTGTGTGCCTGTCACAGGCACAAGAAGTTGGTGGTTTAGACATGCAAACGATGGCAACGGAACAACTTGGGTTAACAGGTGGTGGATTTACATGGATTGATGGAACACCATATTTTCGTACGCAACTGCAACCAGAAGCCACCTTTGGCAAAATTGGTATTGGGCTTGACCTTGTTCTCCTTCTCGGTAACGTAACCAACGAAGAAACTGGCGAGAATGAGTTCAAAGTATTGGCTGAAAACGGTGAAGAATGGAACAGTCTAAGTAACTATCTACGTGCGCTTCGCTTCATTCGATATGGACAACCAGCTGAGCCATTTTACGCCCATTTTGGCGCCTTCGACTACATAACTATCGGTCACGGGTTCATCATGTCGGGTTATTCGAACCATGATCGGCGTGGGTTACGTCTAAACACTCGGTTACAGAACAAGTTCGGCATTGAAACAGTCATCAACGATATAGGTAACCCGTCTGTTCTAGGTGGACGCGTATACTATCGACCACTAGGTCGTTTCGAGTTAGGAGGTACATACCTAACCGACACAAATCCCAATTTGGACAATGATCTCAAAACAGAGGAAGATCCACTTGTAGCAATGGGGGTTGATATTGGAATACCAATTGTGAGCAGTGATGCCTTGCAAATAGACCTTTATAACGATCTTGTCTTTTTGAACACCAAGATTGGGTCAAATGATAAAAAAGAGTTGGCAAAAGGAAATGCCTCAGGTATAGGACTTTCAGCTTTCAAGTCAATCTTCAAATTAGAGTATCGAATTTTCGGTGAGAAGTTTATTCCAACGATATTTGATCACAATTATGATGTGTTAGCACCAACATTTCTCGGGTTAGACGAGACAAAGGATGGAGTTTCCAGAAAAGGGTTTTACTCACTAATTACATCCCATATACTTCCCAAGGTTAATTTGATTGGTACTTTTGAGAGCTATAGTGATGGTGATCCGAAGATGTATTTGGGCGTTTCTGAGGACGGGCTAATCGACAAACTATCGTTTCGTGCCTTCTACACCAAACGAAATATTGGACAAAAGTATATAGATAATGACGGAAAAGAAGTAGATCCCGACTTTTTTGAGGATATAGCTCGGCTTGACGAGAAGTCAGCTTTTACAGTGCGATTAGGATACGAGATCATTTCTGCCGGCGTACCGCTCGAGTTTAACATTATCCGCCAATATACCTTCCAACAAATGNTGGATGATGACGGTGAAANGTCATTTAAACCAATTAAAACAACATCGTTCGAAATTGGTGTNAAATTGGATTTCTAGATCAAAGCCNAAATCACTCAAATCGCTTAAGTTGGCCAANCTTGACCTTNGACCAAGTTGTCGTAAGTTTACGCTTTAATTCAACAGGNCGAGGTTTNCCNGGCCCACCGTNCNGNATATTCTCACCCCTAATTTCGACATCATCAAAGCGGGCNTGCGCATCTGAAACAATTAAGCCNGCTTGACCAGACTTAAGNGGATCCGGATCAATTGCTGAGAATACTTGATCGTCAATNTGNAATTCAAGTAGNTCACCGTTAACAGTTGCCCGCAGATTGTACCATTTATCCTTTTCCGCCACAAAAGGGAAAGGTACGATAGACCAGTTCTCTGGAGTTGCTTTGGCAATAGTTGCCCTTTCATTAGCGTATTCAATGAAAAAGAGATAGCGTGTGTCTTCTTCACCTCGATCAAAAATCGTCATTCCGAGATATGGGGTATCGAAAATCTTTTTCTCTTTGCCTAGTTTCACTCGACATGACATCGAATAATCTAACCAATCCAAATGCCCTGTAGTCCAGAGACTCATAAAGCCTTCAAGGAAGATTTCTCCAACGGCCTCCCCATCATCAATCCACCATTTCTCGACTTTTGGATCCTCATTGAATATTTTCCATTCCTTGGTATTCTTGTCTTCAAAATCATCTCGCCAAATACCAGCCNCGCTCATACCCGATACCAATAACAACCATGCAATGAAAAAAAACGGTTTCATAACTAACACCTNATCTATTTTTTCTTTTTAGATGAAAGCCAAAACTCGGGCAGGCGCCGCAGAACTTCTGGCTAACTTCATTGGTGCGATGACAACATAAAAATGTTTAGGCAAATCACNCAGACTTTTCAGATCTTCGATTTGTGGAATTCCTGCCCCGAGAAAAACAAGATGGGCAGGAGGCAGTCCATCCTCTTGATGGCCGACTAGTGCATCAATGCTACATGCATCAGTTCCCACAACTTTTATTCCCTTTTCTACAAGCAACTCAGCNGCATCTTTGCTATATCCAATCCACTTCTGGTTAAAGATTTCCTCGTTAACCAAACGATCCATTCCAGTTCGAAGAAAGACGATACTTTCTGCACCAATATCACCGTTTTCAGAAACCCAATTTCGTAGATCTTCTGCTGTTACTTGGTCACCAGGTTGTTTACTGTTAGATAAATCAATCAAGACTGCTTCACCAGTGAGTTTGTCAATTGGAATCTCTGCAACTGTGTAACCATCTGCATACATCAAGCATGGCACATCAATATGAGTTGCACAGTGACCAGATAAATCTACACGACTTTCAAAATAGCCGTCTTTTTCAATCGTTGCCGTATCATAAATTCTAACTGGATCGATTGGAAGCTCACGTGGACTATTCTCATCCACTTGGTAAGAAAGATCAATAACCTTCTGAAAATTCAATTGCATTTGCTTTTTCACCTTTATTATCCAATTTATAGTTCTCTTTCAGCATTTATCCAACCATAAGACTCAAGNTTTCGATAAAGTGTTCGAAGNCCAATCCCCAAGATTTTGGCTGTTTGTNTCTTATTTCCGCTGGNTTNCCCAAGAGTTTTGCGAATTGCCTCCTNCTCAATTTCTTCCATTGTCATACCAATTGTACCAACAGAATCTCCAGNTNGGCCNTCTATTTGCTGTGGNATCTTATGTTGCTGTGGGATCTTATGCNTATCAGTAAAAAAATCTNCAATCGAAATTGACTCTGTCGTCGTCAGGATAACAGCNGTTTCAATTGTATTACGCAATTCACGAACGTTGCCCGACCAATCTTGTTNTTTNAGATAATNCATCGCTTCAGCAGTGATTTNCGAGANTGGTTTAACATGCTCACGACTTAACTCTTTNATGAAGGCATCAACCAGCAGCGGAATATCTTCACGCCTTTCACGAAGCGGTGGNACTCTCAGCCGAAATCTATTGATACGGTGATACAAGTCTGATCGAAAATCCTTGTTCGTCACTGCTTCCTCCAAGTCTCTATTAGTAGCAGCAATAATACGAACATCAACTGTGATTGTTTTGTCACCACCAACTCTGGTAAATTCGCCCTNCTCTAAGACGCGNAGGAAGCGAACTTGGGCTTCAAGTCCCATTTCACCAATTTCATCAAGCACAAGTGTTCCTTCATGAGTTTGTTCAAAGATACCCAATTTTCTGCTTGTCGCGCCGGTGAATGCGCCCCGTTCATGCCCAAAAAGCTCGCTTTCAAGCAAAGTTGGCGTCAGTGCAGCACAGTTAACCGCCTTATATGGCTTATCTGCTCGACGACTATGATTATGTATAGCTTTAGCAATCAACTCTTTACCAACACCATTTTCACCTGTAATAAGCACCGTCGCATTTGTTGGAGCCACTTGTTGGGTGAGACGAAAAAGCTCAATCATAGGCTTTGAATGTCCAATGATGTTATCAAATCCAAACTTATCATCAAGTTGCTGGCGCAAGTTCACATTTTGAATGAAGAGTGCCCATTTCTCTAACGCATTTCGAACGGTTTGACGAAGAATATCAATATTCACTGGTTTTTGCAGATACGATACCGCCCCAGCATGCATCGCCTCAACCGCGCTATCAACTGTCCCATAACCAGTTAAGATAATGACCTGTGTATCTGGCGCGCGGTCGCGAATGTTGGTCAAAAGCTCGATACCGCTTAAATCTGGCATCTGCAGATCCGTAATAACGACATCAATCCTCTCTTCCTCAAGCGTCTTCAAGGCCTCTCGACCACCCGCTGCGGCATAGAGATCATACCCTTCACGCTCGAGGGCTTCTACCGTTGCTTCTACACTTGTTTTTTCATCATCTACAACCAGAATCTTTGCGCTCATGTATTTTGTGTTACAGGTATTCGAATTGAGAATTTTGCACCGTTTCCAGGACTACTCTTAACATTGATGGTACCACCATGCGATTCTACTATCTGCTTTACAATTGCAAGTCCCACTCCTGTTCCTTCTTTCCTTGTTGAGAAGAAAAGATCAAAGATTTTATCGACATAAACTGCCTCAATACCATCACCAGTGTCTTGAACTTCGATTAGCAATTCATTGGCTAAGCTTTTAACTCGAATAGTCAATACACCACCATTTTTCATTGATTGGCTAGCATTGATAATCAAGTTAAGAAATACCTGTTTGAATTGGACCGGGTCAAGCTCAACAAGAGGCAAAGCCTCAATATCACGGTTAATTTCAATATTTTGGCTTTGGATTTCCGGTTCGTTGAAGGCAAGAACTTCCTCCATTAATTCTATCGGCTTGGATAACTCAAATTTTGGTGGGGGTAATTTCGCGTATCGACGAAAATTTGTCAATATTAAATCAAGCCGGTCAACTTCTTTACGAACACGATGAACTCTATTGGTTAAATCCACACCATTTTCATGTCCTTGGGAAAAATCTTCATCTAAAAGCTGAAGATTCATACTGATACCGTTCAGAGGGTTCCGAATTTCGTGAACCAGCTTTTGTGTCAAAACACCGATTTGTGCCTGCTCTGCTTGCGTTTGCCAATGTCGCTTGTGAATTTGATCACTTAGCTTGGTAATCAGAATCCCAACACCCACCCCTACAAACAGACACCCTAGCACAACAAGCCATAAGATGTTTCCCATATTATCAATCAGAAGAAAATTTTAACGGCAGGGTTTTTGGACCTTGCAATGTAGCAATCCTTGAATTTCTCTAAATGTTTTTCCTGTTCCATCCGTGCCTCATCTTCCGTATCAAATCCGGTAATAATGACCAGATATTTCTCACCAACTCCCTTAATTTCTATATTTGGATTTTCCGCCAGATCTCGCTTTTGTCTTTCCGCTCTTTGTCGACTATCAAATGTAGCAACCACTACAACAAAATCTAATTTCTCCGTCTTTGTCTTAGTATTAAATTCATCGGGCACGTTCTCCTCTATCTCTGTATCTGCTTGAGTCAAACCTACATCTGAGGATGTTGTTACTCTATTGGATCGCGAATCACCTGGAACTGGTTTNTCGTACCCCGACTTAGCTTTCTCAATCCNCGGTCTTNCTGGACTTTGAACAAGTGATTGGTCCTGTAACTCTACTGGAAAAGTTTGTGCTAACTGTTGACCTGNTTGCGGACTTAAGGCAGTAANCAGAAATGCGAGNAGAATTACAATTTCAAGAAGAATACCANAAATCAAAATAAGGCTAACGACTTGACTGTACAGAAAAACAGTCTCGTCTTTTGCNACAATCGGAAAGTTGTGTGTNCTAATAGCATCAACGGCACTGTAGATCCACAATACAGGGTAGGCAATCAATCCAATAACANTCAACGTATCAACTTGATGATATATAGGATAAACCAAAAAGGCCTGAATTAAGACAATGTCAATAGCTTTAGGAAGACGACGATCAATAAGTTGCGTAAATCCCGGAATTAAAAGAGATATAATCCTGGCAAATGTCAGTTCGGGAGCCATAGACACTNAATTTTGTTTNTTAAAGACTCACTAAACACAACATGCGTTACTTTAAGAAAACCTGAGGTGTGTTTACGTGAACTTCTGTTTCCAAATATGGACTATTGGACTTGCAACGAAAATCGATGAATATGTACCAANCAAGACACCGATAATCAATGCTAGCGCGAAGGTATTTATTTCCTCACCAGCAGCTGAGTAAAAATAAATCACCAATACAACAGCTAACGTNGTCAATGANGTAATAATTGTTCGACTGAGAGATTGATTAATACTCTTATTCAAAATGTGTANGNTGTCTGTACCTTCTNTCATTGCACCTTGATTTTCACGTATCCGATCAAAAACAACAATCGTATCGTTCAATGAGTAACCAATTATAGTCAAAAAGGCAGCAACAGTTGGAAGATTGATCTCAATTNNACACAGAGAGAAAATTCCAAGTGTAATCAACACATCATGGATGAGTGCGATAATTGCCCCAACACCAAACTGAAACTGGAATCGGAAAGAAATATATGCAAGCAAAATTAAGATTGAAACCAAAATTGACCACGATGCAGCCCATGTCAAATCTTTNCCAACACTTGGTCCAACCTCAGNAATATTCAGTCCGCCCNCAACAATTTTCAANGAACNATCATCAGCGGAAAGCAACCCNTTGGCTACTGCTTGACCAACACTCATANCACCTNGNTCAATATNCGTCCCAGNNACAGAGATAGTAGCTTCCTTTTTCGCTTGATCGAGTTGAATAGATGCTTGGGGATAACCAAGTTCAGTCAGTTTTCTCTTCAATTGGTCATGAGTCACCTGATCAAATTGGGCACGAATTTTTACTCCTCCACTAAAGTCTATACCGAGACGAGGTCCTCCATTCAAAACCAAGGAGATGATTCCAGCAAGGATTAAGGCCATAGATAACATGAAACCGACGTATCTTTTCCCGAGAAAATCAATTTCCGTGTCCTTTAATAATTCCAATTCTTGAGTCTCCTTAAATACTTAGTTTTTCCAATCGCTTTTTCCCAATCATCCAACCATAAATTTCTCGTGTCACCACAATAGCAGTAAACATACTAGCAAGAATTCCGATACCGAGTGTAATAGCAAATCCTTTAACTGGCCCAGTACCAAAATTATATAAAACTGCGGCAACGGCAAGCGTTGTCAGGTTAGCATCTAGAATCGTCCAAAATGCGCGTTGATATCCATTCTCAATCGCTGACCATACCGATTTACCCGTACGCAATTCTTCACGAATTCGCTCAAAAATCAGAACATTGGCATCAACCGACATCCCAATGGTAAGTACTAAGCCGGCAATTCCTGGCAGAGTCAGTGCGGCACCAAACCCAGCGAGAGCAGCAAGAACAATCAGCATATTGAAGGACAAAGCAATCACAGCAACTAAACCAGACATTTTGTAGTAAACCAAGATAAATATCACAACCAACATCATTCCCACCACAAAAGCCCGTTTACCATTGTCAATTGACCGCTGTCCAAGCGTCGGTCCCACAGTCCGTTCCTCAGCAATCCTTACTCCCACCGGGAATGCCCCTGATTTCAAAATATTAGCCAAATACTCAGCTTCTTCGAAAGTGAAGTTGCCAGAGATCGACGCAGTTCCCCCTATAATTGGTTCCTGAATTGTAGGAGCAGACTGAACTCTTCCATCGAGAAGAACAGCCAAAGATTCTCCAACATTATCCGTTGTAACTTCAGCGAATTTCCCTCTTCCACCTCGATCAAACCGCAACGCTACAGTTCTCTCAAATCCTGTGACACCTGTATCAGGGTAAGCATCAGCAATTTGATCACCTGTCAACAAGACTTGGTCCTTCAGAACATACCAGCCGTCAGACTCTTCAGAACGTCCCACTTTTCCATAGTAGATTTTAGCACCTTCAGGAATCTTGTCGGGAAGTGGAGTATTGGCCAACCCATACCAACTGCCACCACCACTTGGGTTTTTCTCGACCAGTTTAAATTCTAACAGTCCCATCGTCCTAACAATTCTGAGCGGCCCAGAAGAATCCTTAGCCCCCGGTAACTCTACCACGATACGAGGCCGATTTGCTTCACGTCGAATTGATGGTGAAGCCACACCAAAGGCATCTACACGTTGATCCAAAACTGTCCGAACCTGATCTATTGATTCATTCTTATACTCAGTTATCTGATCCGAATCTATGCGAATTCGATAAACAATCTGTGTATCTGAAGACGAGCTCTCTTCACTCGGTTCATTAAAATACCGTAGATTATTGAGAATTTCTTTGGCAGTAGAGAGATATTCTTCTTTCTTGACAACATCTGCAATACGGTTGGTGGGAATACTAACAGAGGCTTTCAGCCAGTAATCGGTAACTTCAATACTACCCGGTGAAACTTTCCACAGTGTTTTTTCATCTCGCAAGCGTTTACTGATTACTTGACTGGTACTTGCCCCATCTTCTGAATCTGCAACATCCGCGTATCGTACAGAAATAACAGCCTTGTTTCCCTCCTGCTCAAATCGGTACAAGCCCAATCCAATGTCAGCAAACTGATTTTCCAAATCATCCTGATTTACCGGTTTATCAAACGTCGCTTGGACACTAAAACCACCATAGACATTACCTTTTCGGCAACGAATTTTTTCAGCACGCATTCTGCTCGGTATTACATCCACACGATTTCTAATCATAGCTTCTATTGATTTTTCAACGTCGACTCCTAGTACAAGATGAACACCTCCAGCCAAATCCAACCCTTGTTTAAGACGACTATCGGGAAGCATACGACGAAGAGCAACAGGCATACTACCATAAAGGTTTAGATCACCTACCGTGATCTTCTTTGTTTTTGCCTTTTCAGAGAGAAATCTTACGTAAAATTCGCGATCTGCTGTGGTTTCAAAGATATAATCTCCTTCCGCTTCAGACAAGCCGAACTTATTGATTTGACTATCTAAGACATCAGAAAGTTCATTTACTACTTTCCTATAATTCTTTCCTGAAGGATACCTAAATTCATCAGTTTCCTTCAGACTAATCTTTAGCGTATGGTCGTCGACAACATCAAATATAGGCAGTCCCTCCTGCATCCAGAGGGGAAGGTAGCCATATAGCTTGTCATAAGTAGTCGGAAGCAAATACAAAATCGAAAATAAAAGTACGGTTAGAACTAAAGCGAGCTTCCAAGCACTAAAATTNTACATTAAATTTCTCCAATAAATAATACGCCTGGGAGGATTTGAACCCCCGACACGAGGCTTAGGAAGCCCCTGCTCTATCCCCTGAGCTACAGGCGTGCAAAACNTTTTNCCTGAAAATTATCAAGTCANAAGTATATCACACTACCCTCTAAAATTCAATTAGAGAAAAGATGTTCTCGTGAATAAACTTTTCACGACCGTTAAGAAACNCNAGCTCAATCAGNACAGCAATTCCGACTAAATCTGCACCAAGCTTTTCAACCAAANTAATCGTTGCCGCAAGTGTCCCNCCGGTAGCAATCACATCGTCGCAAATAACAACTCGGCTNCCTTTAGAAAAGGCATCCTGATGAATTGCCAGTGTACTACCGCTACCATACTCGAGTTGATAANTTGCCTCGTAAGTTTTATATGGCAATTTCCCACTCTTTCGAATCGGGACAAAACCAACCCCAAGTTGGTAAGCCAAAGCACTACCTAAAATGAATCCACGTGCATCAATCCCAGCAATCATGTCTATATTTCGATCTCTATATTCTTCGACGAAAACATCAATAACAGCTCGAAACACCTNNGCATCCCCGAGCAATGGAGTAATATCTTTAAAAACAACACCTTTTTCTGGAAAATCCGGAATANTNCGTATGTATTCTGAGAAGTCGATCATATAGNTTTTCCTTAATCAAGTTTTCTATACCACANTTNGAATTNGATAACTTCCTATTCCCTTTCTCTAGCTGTTTCCGAGNANAGTTACGCTGTTAAAATGCAGACTGTCAGCACATTTCCGTCTGGAGCAAACAANAAAATGGATGGTCAGATTCTACATNTNCGGATGTGACTACCACAAATGTAGGTCACTCNCNGCTAGCCACAAAATACACACCCAAACAAATAATAATTGCGCCAAGAATCCGCGCTTTTGGCACAGACTCCTTGAACAACAACCAAGCAAAGAATATCGAAAAAAGGTAGCCAAGNCTGAGCATCGGATAGGCAATACTAAGCTTAACACGCGAGAGAATAATCANCCAAAGCATAGTGGTAAACCCATAAATACTGATACCACTAATAACAAATGGATTCGTAAAAGCTTGGATAAGCTTAGNCGCTANATCTCTCAACGAACCATCGANCTCACCAACTTTAGTCATTCCCTGCTTCATGAGAATTTGTCCAATCACCGTCAGGAGAACGTTGATTNCTAATAAAATATAGTTTCTCATCCTTCTCCATTTTCATGTTTGACAATTTCGCGAATCACATAAATCGGTTTGCTTTGAGATTCATGGTATGTACGAATAACGAGNTCCCCAATCAATCCCATTGAGATCAATTGGACACCTGTAAACAATAAAAGCACACTAAGGACTAACATCGGCATGCGCTCGTTTAAGCTTGTTTCAGAGTAGAGGTAAGAGAGCCACCCTTCCTTCCTTCCTNCNGGAAAAAAGAGCTTGCCNACTGAAAGGTAAGCGGATGTCACAAANCCAGCACCAAAGGAGAGACTCCCCATCAACCCAAAGATTTGAATCGGTCTCGTAGAGTAGCTCATAAGAAACCGAATCATAACCAAATCCAACATCACGCGCACAGTACGAGAAATCCCATATTTTGACTGGCCGCGTGTACGGGGATAATGGTTGACCTTAATTTCCGTGATCTTCGCCCCAATAAGGTTCCCAAGCACGGGAATGAAGCGGTGCAGTTCCCCATAGAGACGGATATTTTCAATNACATCACGACGATAAGCCTTGAGTGTACATCCGAAATCGTGGAGTTTGACACCAGTCAGGCGAACTATCAAACGATTAGCAAGCATTGACGGCAATCGCCTAAGAACAAATCCATCCTTCCGGTTCGCACGCCAGCCGCTGACAATATCGTAACCTTCTTCAATCTTATTGAGCAACAACTGTATATCGTTAGGATCATTTTGTAAATCCGCATCTATTGGTATAANGACACTACCTTGCGAATGGTCGAAGCCCGCACTCATAGCCGCAGTCTGACCAAAGTTACGTCTAAAACGAATGACCTGCACATTTGGATCAGCAGAAGCAATCTCTTTCAAGACATAGAAACTTTCATCAATACTACCATCATCAATAAAAATAATTTCGTAAGTTTTCTTGAGCTCTGACAGTGCATCACAGAGCCGATCATAGAGCTCAGGTAGGTTCTCAACCTCATTCAACAGAGGAACAACGACAGAAATTTCGACATTATCTTCTGGTGCCATACACGTTTTCGGCTCTATTCGGCTTTTGGGACTAATCCAGATTATACATTAGTCTCACAGCTAATGTAAATCCTTTATTAAATTTGACATTTGTCCATAATTTAACTATAATTCGTATTCGGATGTCTCTTTAAGTGGAGAAACCAAGAGGAGCTATGATGGTTATAGTAACAGACACTGCAGCAGAAAAGGCGCTCTTACTGCTAGAACAATCAGCAGAAGACAATCTTGATAAAGACAAAGAACACGGTTTACGCATGAAAGTTGTCGGTGGTGGATGCTCTGGCTTTCAGTATGAACTCGGCTTCGACGAGCAAAAGAGCAATGACAAAATCGCTGAGCATAACGGATTGAAGGTTTTGATCGATCCACGTAGCCTACTTTATCTTGCCGGATCGACTCTCGATTTCAATGATGGTTTGATGGAATCTGGGTTCAAAATCACGAATCCAAACGCAAACTCAACATGTGGTTGTGGTGAATCTTTTAGCGTATAGGTAACAACTACTTACCTCTCTCCTTTTAATTCTCTAATTCTCTCTTTAGTCTTTCGAGAGAGGATTCTTGTTGCACAGTAATTCGCTAACTATCCCACCTTAATATAATTGTAATAAGGGCCCTTATGCGGTTTACTTATTTCTGGCAATTGTGGCAGGTAATTCTAGCCTTAGCCATGGTTATCGGTATAACATCATTCGTTTATATCCGGCTTAAAAGTCCAGTTTCTACAAGAGTACGCGCAATTCTTATCTGCCTAAGAATTCTAGCGGCAACTATCCTTCTCGTTTGCCTACTTGAACCAGTTTTAGTCCAGCAGATAGATATTACCCCTCCGAATAACCTACTCATTTTAGCTGATAGATCCAAAAGCATGAAAATCCGAGACGTATCATACAACGATGAGAAAGTCGACCGTATGTTTCCAGTGAATCATTTGCTGTTCAGTCAGGATAGTGATTTCGTTAAACAGCTCAATGATCGTTTTACTACGCATATTTACCAGTTTGATCAAAACCTTGAACGAATTCCTGGAAAAACTCTTGAAATCCACACGGGAACAGGACTAACCGACATTACCAAATCCATTCAAACTGCCATCAATGAATGGCGAGGACAAGCAATCTCTGGTATCGTATTAATTACTGACGGAGAACACAATGCGTCAAAATTTGACGTAGACCAACTTGTGGACCTAAAGGTGCCAATTTACCCTATTGGTGTTGGTAATCCCAACCCACAGAACGATCTGGGAATTATCAGGATCGAATCTGATCCCGTAAGTTATCTTGATCATGAAACAACAATCAAGGTAACCATACGCAACAATGGTTATACAGGTGCGAAAATCCGTCTGATGCTTAAACAGAACGATCGTATTATAGGCACAGAAACAACTACTCTGGCGAATCAGATAGACCAGATTGTTACCTTTACTGTTATCCCCAAAGAGGAAGGAATGCTTCAATATCTTGTTTCGCTACCAGTATTAGACAATGAAATAACAACCGAAAATAACCAGAAAAAATTCAGCCTCAAGATTGTCCGATCACAACTCCGTGTCCTCTACGTCGATGGCCTTCCTCGCTGGGATTACGCTTTCTTAAAACGCGTCTTGGAAAAAGATCCAAACATAGAAGCAACCTGTCTAGTTCTATCACTGGCAAAAGAGAGCTCACGAATCCAGCCAAAGTTCCCACGAAGTGAAGCAGAATTGCTTGCTTATGATGTGCTTATTATTGGTGATATCAAGGCAAATGAACTTACCTCAAACCAACAACAACTAATTAAGATTTTTGTTGAGAAGCACAGCAAATCAATCGTGTTTTTAGGAGGTAAAAACTCACTAGGTAGAAAAGGCTTAGGACGTTCAGAGCTGGCTGATTTGCTGCCAATCGTTTCACCTTTAACTGGTTGCCGTTCCTGGGATCAGGATTTCTCGCTACGCTTAACAACACAAGGTAAATTCCATCCCATTATGCAACTTGGAAAAACAAGCGAATTAAACGATACTATCTGGCGGGATTTGCCCCCACTTTCAAGACGAATTAGCGGGTTTCAACTCAGAGGTGGAGCGACAACACTGGCTGAATTCCACCATCCTACATTAACCGAACCAATCATTGTTTTTCAACCGTATGGTCTTGGAAAGAGTTTGTTAATTGCTGCTGAAGGCTTATGGAATTGGGGTTTTGGGGTATGGGGTTTCAAACATGAGGACGACAGCTATACTCGCTTCTGGGGACAAGCAATTCGTTGGTTGGCAAGCCAATCCTCTGCTAAACAGATCCGCATTATTGCTGATAAAAGCACATATCTGATTGGTGAAGAAATCAAAGCAACCATTTACACTTATGATAAAACTTACCAGCCCCTTAACACAGCAAATCTTAAGCTCGATGTTACACTGCCCAACAATAAAGTTTTCCAGATTCGAACTGATCAAGACAATTCAGTGCCTGGTAGATATACGGCGAAATTCTTGGCAGATAAGGAGGGCAAATACACACTGAAAGCATCAGGAACCTTTGATGGTGTATCTATCGGAGAAGATAAAATCACAGTCTTTTCTGAGCAACAAGTTACTGAATTTGAGAATCCACGACTCAACCGCAGATTATTGACATCACTAGCAAAACAAACGAATGGTATATACTTCCCCATTGAAAAAGCGAGATCATTACCAGATCAAATTGAGGATCAAAAAGAACCAGTCTTTGCTACCGAGGAAAAAGATCTCTGGGATAGTCCAATTATATTAATTCTTGCAGCAGGATTACTTGGATCCGAATGGTTTTTGCGAAAATGGAAAGGTTTGGTCTGACCTGACCAGTTCTATTCTGTTGTACTCAGGGTATCCCCACCGATCATCTGGTACAGTTCTTGACTATACCCAACACAAAATATCTGACCAATTTGTAGGGTCGGAGCTCGCAAATTACCACTACGACCAAGCGAAGCCATTAGAATTATCGATCTATCTGTTTTTCCTGGAGTAAAAACCTCGATTTTGTTACCCTTGGCTACGTAGACTCGTGAAGCACCATGAATTAGCTCCCACGCAGAATTTCCGTCGATTTTTTCCTTATTTGCGTAACTATACTGTGCAACTTGAAAACTGTTTACGTCAAGAACCTCTTGCGCTTTCTGGCAGGAAGTTCAAGATCTTCGAAAATAAAACCAGTCGATTATCATNNATTTTCTGTGTNCNNCTTTTTATTGATTGANCTTGCAGCTTCGCAGATCCACTGNATTTCTCGATCNTCGACTGTTCGAAGATCAATCCAAAAACAGTCATCCTTAACTCGACCAATNACCGATCTTGGCTGGTTACGAAAGCGTTCAGCGATTGAATCAGCAGATAATCGTTCTGACTTCAATATAATTGCCAAACTCGGCAAATTAGCGACAGGTAAAGATCCACTACCAATTTGAGCGAGGCTCTTCTCAATGCTAACTTGGATTTCTTCCTTGAAGATCTCCTCCAACCGTCTTAGCAATTGATTACCCACCTGCTGGAGTTCGTCAAGTGGGCGTGTGTACCAATGAAGCATCGGCAGTTTCTTATCCAAACTAAGATCATTAAGATATAATCTTAGCGTGGCTTCTAGAGCAGCAATTGTCAGTTTTCCGACGCGCAAGGCGCGCATGACTGGATTTTTTCGGATTCTCTTGATCATCTCATCTTTCCCAACAATGATACCAGCTTGAGGTCCACCTAGCAATTTATCCCCACTAAACAAGACAAGGTCAACACCTGCATCAATCCGGTCACGCACAACCGGCTCATTTGGCAAACTGTATTCGGTCAAATCAATAAGTGATCCACTACCCAAATCTTCTACTATAGGGATATCATATTGCCGTCCGAGTTCGACAATTTCATGTATTGCNGGCATCTCCGTGAACCCAACAATTTGATAATTGCTAGGATGGACTTTTAAAAGAAGGGCAGTATTTTCATTAATTGCTTTTTCATAATCTTCCAAATAGGTTCGATTCGTTGTACCAACCTCTTTCAGGATAGTGCCGCTGGATTCCATAACATCTGGGATCCTGAATGATCCGCCAATCTCTATTAATTCTCCACGTGAAACAACCACTTCTCTATCCCGAGCAAAGGTATTGAGTACGAGAAAAACTGCCGCAGCATTGTTGTTAACAACCGTTGAGGCTTGACATCCAGTAAGTTGCTGCAACAGCGGCTCTGTAATGCGGTCTCGATGTCCTCTTTTACCAGAGGTAAGATCAAATTCTAAGCTAACGTAGTTCTTTGCCGCCTCGACCAAACTTTCACGGGCCTCATCACTCAGTATCGACCTGCCCAGATTTGTATGTGTAATCGTACCAGTTACGTTGACAATCGGTTGTAAATTCTGTGTCATGATTGATCTAAGTCGCATCTGAACCATCTCAGCAATCATTGACTCATCCGGTATATCCTCCACTTCTGGCGTACATACTATCTGCCGACGGATATCTAAAATAACGGATCGCAAGACTTCTGTTATCAGATTCCGCGAAAACTCGTTTTGAATAATAAGAAAGGATTGAGAAGCTAATAGCTTTTCGATAGCAGGAATACGTCGTAAAGCGGACAACTGAACAGACGTCATTTCTTTTTCCATCAACATAATCTCAAGAATATACTTGACACCACGTAAAATCGTCAAGGCCAAAAATCGGTATTAGACCATTAGGAGCAAGAGATCGAAAATGTTTTCTATCTTACGAATGTTGCGACGTTTACATCGCCGGATTCAAAACCGTTATATTCGACGTGTCATGATTACCATCGGCATTGTAATGGTTTGTATCATGATCAATTCCGGCACCTTTTATTACTTTGAGAAACAAGTGCAAGACGTTAGCATTTGGGATTCGTTTTGGCTTAGTTTCACCACCATCACCACAGTTGGCTATGGTGATATTTCGGCCAAGACNATTCAAGGCAGATTAGCCACGATGATCTTACTATATTTCATTGGATTAGCTTCCTTCCCNTACTTAGTCACTCAGGTGGTTGATTTAACCGTTGAAGGAGCTAACGAACGACGGCGTGGANTTNCGGACTTACGAGACAGTNTAGGAAAACATATAATCGTAGTTAACTTCCCNGATGAACTAACTGTGGGTGCCATAATTGATCAGCTATCATCAGACCCATTATGTGCAGANAGAGAAATCGTNATCATTGCAGATACNCTCCAAGAACTCCCATTTANNAGAGAAAAAGTTCATTTTATTCATGGATCATCAATNCAAATGGACACACTCCAACGCGCAAATGTCAAGGAAGCTTACGTCGCTCTCGTTCTTTCNAGCGCTTCGGATCGTCGATCTGCTGATGCCTTAACGGCAGCAACAGTTTCAATGATTGAACAANTTAATCCCNNCATCCGTGTNATTGCAGAATGTAGCAGTGTTGAGCATTTGACACTTTTTGAGCCACTTCGTTGTTCCGCAGTTATCCCAACACAAAATATCGGGGCTAAGTTGCTAGCACAAGAAATCCGAGATCGCGGACTNGCACCAGCANTATCAGAATTACTAACACAAGCAGAAGGNAGCGAACTTTACAGTGAACCAATCGAAGAAATCATTTCACTCAGACCTATGACTGTTAACAATCTTCAGTCTTTTCTGGTCGAGCTNAAGATACAACTTGTTCTGGTTGGCATTATTCGNGATAATCAACCTTGGATNAATCCTACTGCAGACCTCGAACTACAGGAAACAGATCGGCTGATTCTTATCAGCCATTCGCGTCAAGACTGGGAGTCTATATATAGCCAGATTAAACACGCTATCCAAAATGAATAGAACTCTGTTTTGATTCGGAAAATCGGCTATGATATAATATGGGAAATGGGGTTTTCAGAAGTAGACCAGCATTTCATGCGTCGAGCTATAGACCTAGCAGCCAAAGCCAGTGGACGGACAAGTCCTAATCCAATGGTAGGGGCGNTAATCGTCAATTCGGNTCAAATTGTTGGTGAAGGCTACCATAAACAAGCTGGCACGCCGCATGCTGANCCACAGGCTTTGGATCAGGCAAAAGGCTCTACTCGGGGTGCTACAATGTATGTAACACTAGAACCATGTTGCCATTGGGGAAAGACACCACCCTGCACTGACATGATTGTNCAATCAGAAATCAACAAAATATTCGTTGCCATCGAAGATCCCAATCCAATAGTAGCGGGTAANGGCATAAAACAAATTCGTCAATCAGGAATAGAGGTGGAAGTTGGTCTCTGCCACGATGAAGCATATCAGTTAAACGAGATCTTCATTAAAAATATGGTGGTGAAACAACCGTTTGTAATCCTGAAAGCAGCAACCAGCCTNGATGGAAAAATTGCAACCGTTACTAGAAAATCTCAATGGATTACCTCATCAGCAACCCGTCAAAAAGGACATGAACTTNGGGACAAGGTCGANGCTATACTTGTTGGAATTGGGACCATACTTGAAGACAATCCATCCTTGACNACACGGTTGCCCAATCGAGATAGTCAGGATCCAATTCGGATCATTGTTGATTCATTCTGTCGCACACCAANCAAAGCAAAAATCTTCAACACAGAAAGTAATGCANAGGTCATNGTTGCAACAACCNAATTTGCGCCNAGAACAAAAATTGAAGAACTTAAATCTGCAGGCGCAAACGTNCTAATTGTAGACTCCAATAGTAAGCGAGTTTGCCTAATATCCTTGATGAATAAATTAATGGAACTTGGCATAACTAGTGTCCTTATCGAGGGAGGCAGCGAGATTCACTCTTCTGCATTACACACAGGTATCGTTGATAAGGTCATGTTTTTCATTGCTCCAAAATTGATTGGAGGGAACAAGTGCTCCGGGAGTAATAGGAGGTGACGGAATCACAAATTTGTCGGAGGCAATCGATATTCATAATTGGGAATTCACAAAAATTGGTGAGGACTTCCTAGTTGAAGGATATCTTAACTAAGCCTATGTTTACCGGAATCGTAGAAGAAGTTGGGATAGTTCAACTAGTTGATAGATTACCCCAATCTGCCAGAATCGAAATTGAGGCAAAAAAAACCTTAGAAAACAGCAAAATCGGCGACAGCATTGCTGTTAACGGCGCTTGCCTAACGGTTACAAATCTAACTGTGGATAGATTCAATGCGGATATTTCCGCCGAAACATTACGGTTAACAAATTTAGGAAATCTTAAGGTTGGCTCACTGGTAAATTTAGAGAGATCAGTTCGACTTGTCGATCGTGTTAACGGACATCTTGTTCAAGGGCACGTCGATGAAGTTGGCAAAATCATCGGCTGGAAGGACGAAGGCGATTCTTCTCTCATGCGTGTGTCAATTTCGCTAAAATCAATGCCATACATTGTTTATAAAGGTTCAATTACCGTTGATGGTGTCAGCTTAACAATTGCCAACCTGTTAGACGACTCTTTTGAGATATCGCTAATTCCTCACACAAAAGAAGTAACTACCATGGGACAGAAGCAAATAGAAGACCAGGTTAATATCGAAGTAGATCTTATTGGTCGCTACGTTGAACGGCTGTTAGCTTCCAAGGCACAAACTAACCAATCATCTAGTTAATGCTCAAGAAAAAACACAAAAATGAGTGGATTCAACACTATTCCAGAAGCAATTGATGCCATACAAAATGGTGAAATTATTATTGTTGTAGATGATCCTGATCGTGAAAACGAGGGAGACCTGGTCATGGCAGCTGAAAAGGTTACATCGGAAGCTGTAAATTTCATGTTAAAGCATGGTCGGGGAATGATTTGCCTACCTGCAACAACGAATCGACTGTCAGAACTAAATTTACCATTAATGGTTAATCAAAATAACGAAACTATGCGTACAGCTTTTTCAGTAACAATTGATGTTAAAGGCGTTAAAACAGGCATATCAGCCTATGAACGAGCGATGACAATAAGACGATTCATTGAACCAGATGCAACCGCGACCGACTTCATGCGCCCCGGTCACATTTTTCCGCTTCAAGCAACCGAAGGTGGGGTTCTCAGACGTGCGGGTCATACAGAAGCCGCTGTTGATCTCGCTCATCTCGCTGGCTTATATCCCGCTGGTGTTATCTGTGAAATTTTAAATGATGATGGTACAATGGCACGCACTCCCGAACTCCTTGATTTTGCTTCTCTACATAAACTTAAAATTGTCAATATTGCTGATTTAATTGCGTTTCGACACCAAAAGGAATCACTCGTCAAACGGATTGCTGAAGCTAGCCTNCCAACCCGAAATGGTGATTTNAGGCTTTACACNTANGAAAGCACAAACGATGCAAAAACNCANATNGCATTGGTTAAAGGCNAAATNATTTCGGGAGAACCAATTTTAGTCCGAGTTCACTCACAATGCCTAACAGGTGATATTTTTGGGTCGCTACGCTGTGATTGTGGACNACAACTAGAATACGCGATGANANCCATTGAAGAATCAGGTTGTGGCNTAATACTTTACATGCGNCAGGAAGGTCGTGGGATGGGACTTGGCAATAAGATACGTGCCTACCAACTCCAAGATNTAGAAGGACTTGATACAGTTGAAGCCAATGAAAGACTTGGGTTTCCACCAGATCTCAGAGACTATGGAATCGGGGCTCAAATTTTATCTGATCTTGGCGTTAGTAAAATGCATCTAATGACAAATAACCCACGCAAGATCAGCGGCCTTGATGGGTATAATCTTGAAGTTGTCGAACGCGTGCCGATTGAGGTCTCTCCCCAGCAATTCAACTGTCGATACCTTGAAACAAAACGATCGAAGCTAGGTCATCTGATTCTTCAAAAAATGGACAATTAATTAGGCAAAGGACAAAGAAACATGCCAAAAATTTATGAGGGGAATCTAATTGGTAGTGGGTTAACATTTGCAATTGTTGTCAGCCGATTTAACAGTTTCATCACTGACAGATTGCTTGAAGGTGCGCTTGACACACTCAAACGTCACGGCGTAGATTTGGATGATGTTTCTGTATTCCGCACACCAGGTTCGTATGAAATCCCTTCCACGGCTAAGCGCCTCGCAGATACAGGCAAATTCAATGCTATTATCTGTCTTGGTGCTGTAATCCGAGGAGCAACACCCCATTTCGATTACGTTGCAGGTGAGAGTGCGTCTGGCATTGCACAAGTTTCGTATGCAACTGGCATCCCAACAATTTTTGGGATTATTACAACTGACACCATTAATCAAGCAATTGAACGTGCGGGAGCAAAATCAGGTAACAAAGGCTCCGAAGCCGCAACAGCGGCGATCGAAGTAATCAATTTGTACAAACAAATAGATCAGTTATAGGCCATAATCCAAATCGATTAACAAAAGAGTGAACCCTAAAGAAATATCGTGATCGCTATTATTGATTATAATGCCGGGAACTTGACGAGCGTAGCCCATGCCGTAAATTTTTTGGGTTATCGATGCCAAATCACAGCAAATCCGCAAAAAATCCTAGCATCGCAGAAAATCATTTTCCCTGGTGTTGGNGCAGCTAAGTCCACAATGGACACACTCCATGAAACAGGACTTTCTCAGGTACTACTTGAGTCCTATGAATCTGGAAAATTGATGTTGGGTATCTGTATTGGCATCCAAATTTTATTTGATTACAGTGATGAAGAAGACACAGACTGTCTGGGTATTCTTTCTGGGCAAGTCAAGAAATTCAAAGCCTCACCAACGATAAATGTACCACAAATTGGCTGGAATCAAGTGCAACAGATTCACAATCATTGGATTTTTAATAATGTACCAAATTCAGGATATTTCTACTTTGTCAATTCATATTATTCAATCCCTGAGGATCCTGAAATCATAATTGGTAGGACCCATTACGGAGTAGAGTTTTGCAGCGCAATTGCACATAAAAACCTGATTGCCACGCAATTTCATCTTGAAAAAAGCGGTCGAATTGGGCTTAAGATGCTCAACAATTTCCTACAGAAGGAATGAAAGGCGACAAAAATTCCACATTAACTGTATAATCTTCATCCCACAGCACATTTTAGGAACTGAGTGCCACAGAAGTGAAAACGATTTGCCTTACATTTCTGATCTTTCTAATTAATGCTTTTATTTATGGCTCTGACAATCTCCAAGATTATTATATTGTAATCCATCTATATTATGCTCTGATAACTCTCTCAGGCAGATACGATAATCGTCTTGGTCAATTCCTCATGTTGGGAATCACAACAACTATTAACTTTATCTACCTCGCTTTTGTCTATAATTGGGTCCATTTCACGGCTTCGGTGATGATTTATCCTTTCATTTCCCTTTGTATTCTCCAAACACTACAAAAGCTCAAAAAGACAGAAACAGAAGTGAAAAANCAATTCCTGAGAGCCGATCAAGACAATCAAGATCTTGAGAGGAGAATCCGAGATATATCGACACTTTTCGATGTCAGCGCATCAGCAAATTCTGCCCACGATCTTAAGAATTTTTTCCAGCAGGTCATCAAAGTATTAGCAACTCGCATGGGATTGTACCAAGCCCATCTGAATATCTACAATAAAGATCGGCCAAATCAGTATCTTGAAGCCGTATTCGGCCTAACAAAAGCAGAAACCCGGGATGGGAAACAGATCGATGTTATTCAAGAGCAAGTCTTAAAGTATGGCCGCCCAATCGGTGTTCCCCACAGATGGATGAGAAAAGATGATGAGAACTTTCCATTTGCCGATTCGGTTGTTTCTAAAACCCCAATTGCTTTCTGGTGTTTACCCTTAATTGTTGATGAAGAAGTCGTTGGAACCTTAGCAATTGACAAAGGTTCTGACGAGTTCTCTACCGAAGATGAACTTCGGATTCTCACTGTTGTTGCCTCAATCATGGCTCAACGGGTAAAAATCCAGCAAGTAATTGATTCACTCGTTCAATCAGAACGCCTAGCAACTTTGGGAAAAATGGCAACAACCGTTGCTCACGAGGTTCGTAATCCTCTCGGCGGCATTCGTGGTGCAGCACAACTCCTTCAATCCGAAGAAAANNTTGATGCTAATGGNCAAGATTATATTNATGTAATTTTAAAAGAAGTAGATCGCCTTAATCGCGTTATTGAACAATTGCTAACNTTTGGCAAATCTAAAGCCGNAAATTTNGAACTGTGNAACCTAAAATCGCTGGTCTTTGATGCACTCAAAGTCTGTNNCCCNCAACTNAAACAACACCAAATNGAAGTCAAACAAAACTACCANCAATATCTGCCAGAGATTAAAGTGAANCCCGAAGCTATAGAACAGATTTTNCTCAATCTCTTTCGGAATGCTATTGAGNCCATAGAAAACGATGGCACACTAACTATCAANGCGACTTTCGATCTTNANCAAGCAGCAATTAAACTACGTATTGAAGATACTGGCCGTGGGATAAATCCAGAAATANCNCACAAACTTTTTGATCCATTTTACACGACAAAACCAAAGGGCACGGGACTCGGACTTGCTATTAGTCGACAGATGGTTGAAGATCACAANGGTACAATTGAAGTTGATGTAACATCGCCAAAAGGNACAGCGTTCCTTATTACGATNCCGATTTAACCNACTAAATCCATTTNTAGGAAACTANCCAATTAACTTGACACAACCTNTTGNATGATATTCCANTATAGCCANCTCATAGTAAGAGGNNAAGCTANTAGTCACCAACATCAGCCAANCTAGAAACTCTGGTAAAATGACAAAACACAAAATTCTTATCGCCGATGACGANGAAAGCATTCGTTTTGTTTTATCAAAGNCACTGGAAAAAGAAGGTTATCTACCCCTACAGGCTCGTNATGGTAAAGAGACAATAAAATCACTCNAGTCAGATCCCGTCAGTGCTATCTTCCTTGATATTTTCATGCCAGATATTANCGGTTTAGATCTAATCCCTGAAATACTTGAAATACAANATGCTGTCTCGATNGTGNTGATTACTGCACATGGTGANACGCAAACAGCCATCGAGTCNGCTAANCAAGGNGCATATGATTATATTACCAAACCATTCGATATCAAAGAAGTCGNGAANACGGCAAAACGTGCCGTNAANGCCACACAACAGGCAAAAGAAAGTCAGGGCTTTTCTTACAATGACANNNCNAAGTTNCAAAGCNAACAAATTGTTGGACAAAGTNTAGAAATGCGCCGTGTGTACCAGATCATTGGTCGNTCTGCTACTANCGATGAAACTGTCTTAATNATGGGGGAAAGTGGTACAGGTAAAGANCTAGTCGCACATGCAATTCACCAAAANAGTGCTCGTGTNAATCAAGCATTCGTGATTTTCGACTGTAGCGCAATNCCAGTNAATCTAATCGAAAGTGCATTGTTCGGTCATGTTAAAGGCGCATTCACNGGTGCAGATACATCCCGTCAAGGTAAATTTGAACAGAGTAANGGCGGCACAATTTTTTTGGATGAAGTTGGTGAACTGCCAGCTGANACACAANTGAAACTACTGCGCGTTTTACAGGAACGCGAAGTGGAACCNGTCGGAGCGAATCAGNCCCGAAAGGTAGATGTCCGAGTGATCGCAGCCACGAATCGTCAACTTCAACAGGATGTAACAGTGNACGCTTTCCGTGAAGATCTCTANTACCGCTTGAATGTGATACCAATTTATATCCCACCTCTCCGNGANAGGAAAGAGGATATTCCTGANCTTGTAGATCTNTTCACCACACGATTTGCNAATGNGTATAGCCAACCGAAGGTAGCCATATCTGATCAAACCNNTGAACTTCTGATGGNTTACAGCTGGCCAGGTAATGTTCGCGAACTAGAGAATACNATTAANCAAGGACTGGTTATGTGCTCAGGCACTATNCTATTACCAGAACACTGTCCTCAGCTACTAGGTGAGCGACTTAAATTTACCACGGCAGCTGAATCAGNNCANGAGANACATATACGCCAAATAATTGANNGCAAAGTAGAGGACTATCTGGACTCAGGAGTGGATGATAAGTCTCTTTATCAAAACATTCGAAGAACGATGGANAAGCCACTTTTTGAAATCGTGTTGNATAAGGCAAAAGGAAATCGTAGCAAAGCAGCGGAGATACTNGGTATTAACAGAAACACGTTACATGTTAAAATTGAAGAATACGNAATTGGNGTATAAGAGAATCTATGGATATAGGNAAAATTATTGGCAAAGTTGTCNCAACGATAAAAGATCCCAGTCTAGNAGGACTAAGACTTTTTGTCGTACAACGCATATCACAAAATCACGAACCAGTNGGANCTCCCATTGTTGCCGTTGACATTGNGGGCATNGCTGGTATCGNTGATATGGTATACGTTGTCAGTGGTGGTGATGCTGCTTTTGCCCACGCNGATCGAGAAATCCCTACTGACATAACAATTGTTGGACTTGTTGACTCTATCACCACAACATCGGAGACAAATAAATAGTAATGTACTTAGCAAAAGTAATTGGTAAAGTCGTATCGGTCGTTAAACATTCAGCTTATGAAACACGAATCCTCCTGCTTGTTCAACCTATTAGTTTACAAGGTCAAGTAGTAAGAACCCCAACANTTGCTGTCGACTACGTCGGTGCGGGAGAAGGAGATACTGTTCTAGTCGGCTCTGCTCCAGGAGTGGCACAAGAGGTTTTNGATATTGAACGAGCTCCAATTAGAGAACTAATTATGGGCATTGTTAATCGATTTGATGTTACCTATCCCGAAGCCTAGAGGAAGATAGCCATGCTTATCCCTTTGCGCAGTATGTNCCTTCCTNCCANAAGCCCTAAACGCCCCTTAGCAGTCCATTTCCTCATAAGTCTAAACCTCATNGTATTTACCTATCAAATCCTCTTTATAATTAACGGTGTTGATTTAATCNCAAGATATAGCATCATCCCATCNGAACTCTTTCCATATTTCCTAAGTCACAGTCGCAATTTTATATGTTCGCTTTTTCTGCATGACATCCGTTGGAAAATGGGNTTTNTACATTTNATTACCAATATGCTATATCTTGCTGTCTTCGGCCCAANCCTTGAATATCATATTGGGCGGATCCGGTTTCTCCTTTTCTATTTCACTTGTGGTATCCTAGCAACGTTTATTTTCTCTATTTTCCAGCACCAATCGGATGTTCCCGTTATAGGTGCGAGTGCGGCTATTGCTGGCGTAATGGGAGCCCACTTAGTCGTTTCTCCCCAAGCCCGTGTTCACAGTCTTTTCCTAATTTACGTAGTGTCACTACAAACAACTGTTGTCCTTCTACTATGGATTGGGACACAAATCCTTTATGCTTACATCTCACCACCAAGCACACACACCGCTTGGATAGCACANGTTACTGGTTTTTTTCTNGGGATGATACTNGTACGAAATTGTGGTAGAATTGAAGACGTNCGGCCCAAAAATCAATGGGTGGCCTCGCCACTGTCCGACGCAGCTTATAGAAANCCTCCAATTCACTTGGCGATTCGCAGCACAAAGGTATAAATATGAACGTGTCACAAAGAATATCTACCAGCCTCACAATCCTGTTTTGCACCAGCCTATTTGGNTGCTTGTCGACCAGCATNCTATCAACACAATGGAGCAAAAATCTGGCATTAGCATCTAACAAAACAGAAGCTTCTGATCCAGCGGTTAACGATGGTAAACTAGGAACTATTGCGGTCGTCGATCCTACAAACCACAGAGTGTTTGGACTCAAATTCCCCCAAATTTATCAAGTACGGAAAGTCATTATACACAACGTCAACCTGTTCCGTTTTGACCTTGATTATTGGGATCTTGCAAACCAAGAGTGGAAACAAGCACATTCAGTTCTACAACGCCGCAATCTTGACGGCATGCGAGTTCAACCTAAATATGTGATTGATCGATTAAACTTTCAAACAAATATGTTGCGCCTCAAAGTACGGCGAACAGTAGACGACCAAGTTATTTCAAAAACCAACCCAGATCCAAATGATAAAGTCGTCAATAAAATTCGGAAGAATTTTTTTGGCCGCCTAGTTACTTACTTCCGAGTATTAAAGCCATCCTATGCTAGCCTACGTGAAATTGAAGTCTACACTCTTGCTAAACAGGANTAAAGTGAGATTTGCTTAAGAACACCCACTTGCATTTCATTCTATTTTAAATTCACAATTATTAGCTTGTAGCATCACATCAAATTNCCATTCGACTACCAGAGTACGAATTTCGTCCCAATTTGAGGGGGGCCAGTAAATTCGAGATGAATTCATTTATAAATTATCCAAATNCATCTGTCGACGGTAAAAAAGTNGGCTGTGGACTGATTTTTCACATTCATTAAGGCTCATGCTAGCATNGTTATACTGAAAACATATTAAGATGTTAATNGGCATATTATGTTCAATGTTTCAGTTAAGAATCTNNAGAGCAATGAAACCTCGCTGGGGTGGTCTTGACAAAAACAAGCCNCCTTATTGGCAAAATCTACCTTTATTAAGTAANNNNAGGGAAGAAGCGTAATCAAAAAANCAGAAAATNGGAANCNTTGAGGTAAATGATTCGGTGACAAACGAAAAAATNAGTCANNTATTCAAAAATATCAGTAANCTGCTACAGATTAANGGCGAAAATTCTTACCGACAACGNAGCTACGAACGTGNAGCGACCCTGATTGAAGAACTNCAGCAAAGCATTGCNCAATTGGCCATCGAAGACAATTTGAGAACAATTCCTGGCATAGGTCAAGCAATAGAGTCAAAAACAATAGAGATATTGGAAACTGGCACCTGTAAATTTTATGAAGAACTAAAGTGTGAAATTGGTGCGGATGTACTTAGTCTACTCCAGNTACGTGGTATTGGAATAAAGAGCGCCGCACGTTTATACCATGATGCTAACATAAAAAGTCTCGTTGATTTACGCCATGCAGTTGATGGAGGGCTACTGAAGAATATCAGCGGTTTTGGGCAAAAGACAATCCAAACGATTGATCANAACCTTCANCACCTTGAGTTNTTTGAAGGCAAGCGNATCTTAGGTCAAATTCTTCCAATTGCAAACGAGATTTTTGGGATCCTAAAGGAATGCAATTTAGTAAAACAAATTGATTTCACAGGAGATCTTCGCCGATATGAAGAGATCCTCCAAAGTCTTGAGTTAGTAATTGTGTGTGACGACCTGTCGATTCTGTTATCGCTTCTATCTACCTTNGACCAAATTGAGGCACTGGAAATCAAAGACTCACGAATACTAGCAGAGATTTCCAATGGNTTCCCCGTAGAAATCCATAANGCAACGCGCGATACATACAGCAAACTATTATTCTCAACAACTGCTGAGCCTGAACATCTTCAAAGTATTCNCGATCTTGCCAATAATAAAGGGCTTACCAAGGACGAGTGGATGCATGGCAAAACAGAAGTTGAAATATATACCCAACTTGATCTTCCATATATTGTCCCTGAGTTACGAAAATCGAAGAAAATCACTGANCTTGCACTCACAGATNAAATACCTGANCTTATTGAGTTGAGCGANGTTCGGTCCGATCTTCACATGCACACAAGTTGGAGTGATGGCCTCAACTCGGTAAAAGAGATGATTAAGACTGCCCNTAAAATTGGATATAACTTTATTGCTATCACCGACCATTCACAGTCGTCCAGAATAGCTAATGGCCTTNACTCAACTCGGTTGTTTTCTCAAATCGAACAGATCNGTGACCTAAACGAACGCATTGACGGACTCGATATTTTGGCNGGNTCGGAAGTTGATATCTTGAAAGATGGTCAGCTCGATTTCAGTGATCAGGTTTTGTCAAAACTTGATGTTGTTGTAGCAAGTGTACACAGTAATTTTGGAATGAATGAGACAGATATGACCAAGCGATTGATCCAAGCAATAGAGAATCCATTTGTGGATATTCTTGGACATCCAACTGGACGACTCTTAATGCGAAGACCCGAATATGCGCTCAATCCATCGGCAGTTATTGATGCAGCAATCGCTAATGGGGTAGCATTAGAAATCAACGCCTCTCCAAGCCGCCTTGATCTTGGACCAGATATAGTCAAACATGCCAGAGACAAGGGAGCTATGATCTCCATTAATACCGATGCTCACTCGGCAGAAAATCTTGATTACATGTGGCTAGGCATCAATGTAGCACGACGCGGTTGGTTGAATAAAGAAAATGTGATTAATACTTTTACAATTAATGAATTCCAAGAATGGAAGCAGAGATAGAAGATGAGAAAAGTTGTCATTATTGGTGGAGGCCTAGCTGGAAGTGAAGCTGCTTGGCAAATAGCNAAACGANATATTAACGTCAGCCTTTACGAAATGAGACCNACGGTTGAAACTGGGGCGCATGTTACTGACGATTTGGGCGAGCTGGTATGTTCAAATTCGCTTGGATCAAACCTCCCTGACCGTGCCTCTGGTGTGCTNAAGACAGAACTGAGACGACTGGGATCACTATTAATGGAATGTGCTGATCANACAGCAGTACCTGCCGGNGGAGCACTAGCTGTCGACCGACAGGCTTTTTCACAACTCATCACTAAACGAATCAAAGAACACCCAAAAATTGAAGTTATACAGCAAGAAATCACCGAAATCCCAATAGGTCCAACAATCNTAGCATCTGGGCCTCTGACATCAATGAACCTAGCAAATTCGATAGCNGCCGTGAGCGGNGAAGAACATCTCTANTTCTTTGANGCCATTTCGCCAATANTGAGTTTCGAATCAATTAATATGGATGTCGCTTTTTTTGGATCCCGATACGATAAAGGAGAACTCGAAGAAGGTGATTATATTAATTGCCCACTTAACCGCAACCAATATGAAGAATTTGTTAACAATNTCAAGAATGCCGAACGTATTGCCNTACATTCATTTGAGNNAGCTATTGAATCAGGNGTTAAAGCTGGGGCAAACAAATTCTTTGAAGGATGTCTACCAGTAGAAATCATCGCTCAGCGAGGNCNNGANACACTCGCTTATGGCCCGATGCGCCCCGTTGGATTAATAGATCCCAAAACAGACCGTCGTGCATANGCCGTGGTGCAGTTGAGACGAGACAATATCGCAGGAACACTATATAACATGGTTGGATTTCAGACGAACCTGAAATTTCCTGAGCAGAAACGCGTNTTNCAATCNATTCCAGGCTTGGAAAACGCAGAATTTGTAAGNTATGGTCAAATGCANCGNAATACATTCATATCGGCACCTAAATTACTGAAAACCACCATGCAATTCCGTCGTCGCGAGGATCTTTTTTTTGCTGGTCAGATTACGGGTGTTGAAGGCTACGTTGGAAATTTTGCTACTGGGNTATTAGCTGGTTGGAACTCAGCTCGACTGTTAAATGGNAAAGAATTAATTACACTACCCAATACAACGATTCTGGGTTCTCTTTGTCACTACGTTACACACGCAAATTTAGCGGATTTTCAGCCCATGAAGGCCAATTTTGGCCTGCTGCCTCCATTAGAGTTGAATCAGGAAAAAAAACGAGCAAACGAGTTCGTGCGAAAGCTTACGCTGAACGCGCAATAACCGATCTTGAAGCCTATTTGTCAAACGTATAAAATAAATAAGATATATCTTGACATTCGCACTATATTTTCACATAATTCAATGCTATATGCTAGATTGAGTTTTTAATGTTGGGAGTTATTATATGAGTCTAGAATTAGGTTTTGGCGTTGTTGGTCTGGGNATGGGAATGAACAGAGCAAACCAAATTGCCAACACGGAAGGAGCAAAACTAATTGCGGTAGCTGACCTTGATGANGGACGGTGCAATAATGCAGCCGAGAAATTTGGATGTGATACGTACACTGACGCAAATGAGATGTTTGATCGAGATGATATTGACGTTGGGATGATCATGTTACCAAGTGGATTACACGCCAAAATCGGAATCGAAGCAGCCAATCGTGGAACGCACGTGATCACCACTAAACCAATGGATGTAAGTATTGAAAGTTGTGATGCTTTAATTGATGCTTGCGAAAAAAACGGGGTTAAACTGCTAGTCGATTTTCAGGAACGTTACGGTGAACATAACCGACGTATCCAACACGCTGTTCAAAACAAGATAATTGGTGAACCCATTCACTGTGAATTACGCATGAAATGGTTCCGTGCTGACAGCTACTATGTTGGCTGGCATGGCACATGGGAATTTGACGGTGGTGGCTCCATTATGAATCAGGGTGTGCACTATGTTGATTTGATGTTATGGTTCATGGGAGACATTGACAAAGTAATTGGTGCCCATTTCGGTGTATACGCCCATGAAAACTGCGAAACAGAAGACTTAGCAACCGCCATTTTGCAATTCAAAAATGGTGCGATTGGAACTGTATACACGACAACTACTTTTCCAAGCAATAGTGTTTCGATGATTCAAATACATGGAACAAAAGGGGTTGTGGGACTGGGACCAAATATTTGGGATTTCAAAGAAAACGAACCGGAAATCGAATTACCTCATTATCCAAAGAACACGATCGAAGACGCGATCCAGGTCATCAATAATGGTAAGAACGCCGCTGTGGATGGGTATGAAGGGAAGAGGTCCATTGAACTGAATATGGCGATCTATGAATCTGCCCGAGCTGGTAAAGCTGTCCAGTTGTAGATGTTTCAGTAGTGCAATTGTTTTGAAGTAATCTTATTAATCTCGATTCAGCTTAAAAGATAGAATGATGGTAAAAATAGGTGATATCAAGATCTCAGAGTTCCCACTTTTACTAGCTCCAATGGAGGACGTGAGTGATCCTCCATTTCGTATTGCGTGCAAGGAAAATGGTGCAGATTTAATGTTTACCGAATTCATTTCCTCAGAAGGCTTGATACGTAACGCAACTAAGAGCATAGCCAAACTTGATATTTTCGAGTATGAACATCCTATCGGAATCCAAATCTTCGGNAATGAAATAGAATCAATGCGCCAAGCNACNGAAATNGCTGAACAGGCANGCCCNGACATCATTGATATTAACTATGGGTGCCCTGTAAAAAAAGTTGCATCAAAAGGNGCTGGTGCCGGAATTCTCAAANATATTCCAAAGATGGTTCAGATGACCGCTGAGATTGTGAAGGTNGCNAGCCTTCCTGTAACAGTNAAAACTAGGCTAGGCTGGGACCATAATACGATGTATATTGTCGAAGTTGCTGAACGCCTACAAGACATAGGTATCAAAGCCATATCGATTCANGGCCGAACAAGAAANCAAATGTACAAAGGNTCCGCCGATTGGGAATTGATCGGTCAAATTAAGGATAANCCTCGCATGATAATTCCTGTTTTTGGCAATGGCGATATCGACAGTCCACANAAGGCTGATGAGATGCGNCGAAAGTATGGTGTTGATGGAATTATGATTGGTCGNGCNAGTATTGGNTACCCTTGGATTTTNAATGAAATTAAAGACTATTTGTCAACCGGNAAATTACGGCCTNCCCCCTCAGTTGAAGAACGCNTTCAAGTGTTAATGCNCCATCTTGATTTTTCAATTAGGTGGAAAGGAGCTANGTTNGGAATATTAGAAATGCGNCGTCATTACAAAAATTATTTTAAAGGAATTCCTCACATGAAGGAATTCCGCATCAGATTGCAGACTTGCAATTATCTNGAAGGAATACATCAAATTATTGAAGAAATCAAAAATCACGTTAATCAAACTGGGTGGNTCTCNAACCGGCTTGCTAGNTAAGCTTATCCAACTTTTCAGAGATGAGAATGAAATATTGNTATTCCTCACAATTAGGCAATATAAGTTGCTATCGGCATATCAATGAACCAAGGTAACTTTACCNAAAAGGATACATTTTCCAGTATAAAATCTGTAATTCCGATTGTAAAACCCAATTCATTTAGGGAAAANGCATCATAANGCTGGGGAAAAAGAGCATGGGGAGTTNAGCTAATATGCTCGATCAGGTCCGCTTCTCTTCCTAAGNNTAAGACTCAGNTNGNNAANCGTAANACCCGTTCTACCAGAAACACCTTCTACCTTACCTTAGGTCTTAGTTCGCTNCCATAGCTANCANGAGTCGGTCCTAGATGTNNCAGTGTCATTATGATCTAACCATCCGACCCAAACTGCCATTTCCTGATCGATTCAACCGTTTTTNTACTTACAAAATTCAAGCTAGAGCTATAGAGAAGTGGTAATTNNNAAGAACTTTCATCTTAAGAACAGANCATATAAGCTATTNCNACAAATAAAAAANCAATAATAGTAAAAACTAGTCTAACCNNATTATTTTTTGTATANCAAGGAGATAGATGATGAACAAAATTTCAAATGTTGATAGAANATGGGANCAAGGAATCACCAGATACCCAGANCCNGCCATTGAGATAGTTGATCAACGATTTGCCAAGTATCTAATTGGCAACGCCATGGTGGAACAGCTGTGGACTGGTGCGCGATGGTCAGAGGGGCCAGTCTGGTTTGGGGATACACGTTGCCTAATCTGGAGTGATATTCCCAACAACAGGATGATGCGCTGGACTGAAGAAACCAACCAAGTTACTGTCTTTCGACAACCTGCCAATAATAGTAATGGTAACACCCGTGATAAACAGGGGAGATTAATTACCTGTGAACACCTAACACGTCGTGTAACTCGCACAGAATATGATGGACGAATCACCGTGCTAATGGATAGTTTCGAGGGTAAACCATTGAATGCTCCCAACGATGTGGTGGTTCACCCAGATGGACACATCTGGTTCACCGATCCTGGGTACGGGATTCTCCTTCACTACGAAGGGGAAAGAGCTGATTTTGAATTACCAACCAACGTTTATCGACTCAATCCAGATACTGGAGCAGCCACAGTGGTTACAGACGAACTTGAAAAACCCAACGGTCTCTGCTTCTCGCCTGACTATTCCAAGTTATATCTTGTTGATACTGGTGCCACACATACACCAGATCATCCACGTCACATTCGCGTCTACGATGTGGATGACAATGCCCGATTAAAAAATGGACGGTTGTTTTGCGACATGTCGCCAGGATTGGCGGATGGTATTCGCTGCGATGTTGATGGTAATCTCTGGTCAAGCGCAGGCTGGGTTGGCGAAGGATATGACGGTGTCCACATCTTTGATCCTAACGGCGATCTAATCGGTAAGATTCATCTTCCTGAGGTCTGTGCTAACTTATGTTTTGGTGGTGTCAAAAGGAACCGAGTTTTCATGGCAGGAAGTCAATCTATTTACGCTGTTTATGTGGAAACACAAGGAGCGCAAGTCCCATAACCTACAAACAGGATATAAATACTTGTAGGAATACTCCTATGTCAAAACAAAATATTAAAGACTATCGCCAGCAATTTATTGACCAAGGCTATGCAATCGTTGAGAACGTTCTTACTCCTAAAGAAGCAAAAAAAGGGGCCACCATTCTGCTCGACAAGATTCACCCAGAATCGCCAGAGTCTTACGCCCATATCTGGGGAACACGGCGACAACTCAAAACGCCTCAGCATGGTATTCCCAGAATTGCTCGATTTGCCACACACCCAAAATTGCTGGAAGTGATTTCGAACATGATTGATGGTCCATTTCGTCTCTCAGCCGAGCCAATCCCCGTTGTCACCTTTCCTGGAAAAGTATGTGGGAATTTAAAAAGCGGGAACTGGAGAGGTCATACTGATGGATTCTCCAATACACCTTTTCTTGAGAGAGAAGGGAGTTTTGCTAACGCTTGGCTAGCTTTTGCTGATATTGAACCTTCAGGAGGAGCGATGACGGCAATCCCAAGCAGTCACTATCTTATCGAAAAAGCGATAACCGAACCAAAATTCCGAGCAGAAAAAGAAAAAAATAATGTCTATACCGCTGGGAGCAATCTTGAAGGACTTGATTGGAATCCAGAGGAAATCGTGCTCAAAGCTGGAGGCGTTTTTTTCTATGATGGGCAGGTAATACATAGTGCTTCGGATAATATGATGCAACAACCTAGACTTGTTTGTTTATATAATTTTACCCAAAAAGGCGATCGAGAAAAAGAGGTAAATGCTCGCCAGACTATTCATGAGCGTTTCAATTCTGAACACCTAAAAATGATGGACGACCAGATGAAACAACTTGTCGGTTTAGTGTAGAATCACCTTTACTCCCTAGGGGATACATCTGATGGGCAACTGAGACAGTGTTGCAAAAGTACTGATCAACACAATCAGCAAAACGAGGCCATCCCAGGTGCAATACGAACCTCAAGCATGAGTATCTGTATCTTCAACGCGAAATTCAACGTTAGGAAATCGAGCGAAGCCAGTTCTCTCACATCAGTTTTGAGATAGGAAACACTATCGTATACCTCCCTAACAAATACAGCACTTCAGAGAGCCAAGCGTCTGTCAACAGGATTTTAATCGAAATTCTCTCTTTCTTTCAGCAAAAGCAGTAGTGGTAAACCCAATAACATAACAACGGCGGCCACATAGAAAATGGCACTCAGAGTGTATGCATCGCCCACCAACCCAAAAAGATAGGGAGCAACTGCCGAAGATAGAAAACTAAAAGTATAGTGTAACGCATATCCACGGCTCCGAAACTCAGACCTAAGCGTTGATGCAACACCAACGTAGATTACAGAAGATGTACCATTTAACATAAACCCAAATAGCGGCAAAAAGAGCAAAAGAATCCATTTTGACAGAATCGTAGGTAGGACGAAACAACCAAGGACCATCAGTATCTCTGTCACCAAGATAATTTTCTTGACACCAAATTTNTGGATTNGGAAACCACACAAGAGTTTTCCCAACGCCCCNCCAAAAAAAACCAAAGACATCATTCCACCTACAGCCCTTTCCNGAATCCCTGTTTTCTCAATAAGNAAAAACCCNAAAAATGTCGTAACAGCAGACCTAATCCCATTGTCCAAAAGCCCNAGGANAGAATAGAGNNTGAACTGGCTTGGCTGTGCTATNCCCCANCTCNNACNNGTNNTTTCNNACTCATCAACCNAGNCCTCTGGCGAAAGTCTTTTTAAGCAAATTTCCTTCCNNAAGAAGANNAAATATGAAACAGAGGTTCCCAATCCAACTATTCCTAACACGGCGCAATTTACTCTCCACCCGAACCTGANAACCAAAACACCAGCTAGAAAAGGNAAAATAGCTTTACCAACATCACCNNAGAAATTCAATGTACTNATAGCTGAACCAGACTTTNCACCTAAGTAGACATTGGATACNAGAGCAGTACCAACAGGNTGATAAACACCTCCACCAACACCAGCCGAAAGTATCAAAACTAGCGTTAAAGAATAACTAAATGCCAAAAACAAAATCATATAGCTGCAACTGAACCACAAGGNCCCTATACCAAGCATCATAATGTCNCCTAAGCGCTCGGCTAANAAGCCGGCAGGNACTTGAGAAATACTTATTGCTCCATGAATAGCAGTTTTAAGCAGACCAGATTCAGTATAAGTAAGATCCAAATCNTTTGCTATGAAAGGAAGTAAAAGAGCCAAGCTGGNGATATACCCATCATTAATAANATGAAGGATACTACACCACCAAAGATGCTTTTTCGGATTGACTTCAGGCTGTNTTTGCATAACCTTCCTTGATGTCTATTCCTGTNCCCNAGACATGAGAATNATNCCNGACTNAACTTAACCTATGCTAGAANTTTGATATGGNAAAGTGTGTTTTCTTTTCACACCGNAAGATGAACATATCAATATCTTCATCAATCCCCTCTGGGCAATAGTTAAACAGATNGGNTNNCAATACAAGTTTCCCATAAGCGGANGTCTGGNAGNAGACNGAATTGGATTGCCNAACTCCAAAGACCTANCTAGTGGACAAATCACCGCTACTTTTAAACCACCATCCTATCAGAACGAACATAATAAGGACAACAANATAGCAGTTTACCATNGGNACTAATGGCAAATATTATAAACCTATTGAACCACTCAGCTANCCATNTCANCNNAGGGNAAATGTCGAAAANAAGTTCCNCNTTTTATATTCNTCCAATTCCTTACTATTGAATAAACATAACGGATAAAACAATGTTAATATAGATATAGGGAGTAACTGAGTACTCNAGNGATATTNATGGCAGTTTAAGTTGTACTGATTNTCCNGTTTCTGCTGATGCCACCATAATGGGGAGTATTCTGTACCCACTATACAAAAANAACACTTAACTGTTCAAATGAAACTCAAAAATGAAGNTGCCNCGAGGATNNGNAGNNNCTCANATNAGTACNAANAAAGAAATACGNACGTAGAANGTATCGCGAAGAATAAACAACNGTTNANCGAAATANTCTCTNCTGACCNCNNAATTATTTTAGGATAATTNNGGTCTGCTTCAGAACAATTGANCCAGACCAAACAAGNACAATTNCTNAGAAGTCACNTTATTTTTGAAACNGCANTTGCAGTGATNGAAACNAAAGCAAAAATCCGACTTCACCAACAAAAGTCAAATGATGACTCTTNTATATANATACAAAAAGACTTNAGAACNAAGAACATNCGCAAACNNGAANTTGATTAAANCCAANTTCCTGTTCTGAAATTCATAATTGGAGGAGGACATGATAAATTTTGATGATACTAAACAGCGTTTATTGAANCTTAACACAGCATGCATTTGCGATGCGGATAAAATNCTAAANTTNAACCTTCGCGTTATGGACTCCGGCATGAGNCCAATCCGTACGGGGCTAAAACTTGTGGGTTACGCNCACACAGTCACCTGTCACAATGACTTTTTGACTGTGGTTAAGGCCTTNCGTGATGCGGNACAGGGAGAGGTAATTGTCATNNATTCACAAAACAGCCANAAAGCACTTACTGGTGAACTTTTTCCCACCGAAGCCGCACGTAAGGGNCTGGCGGGTATTGTTAACGATGGCCCCTGTAGAGATACTGCNGCTGTCCGAACTATGGAAATTCCCTGTTACGCACGATCAGTGAGTTGTGTATCTGGCACGACAAACCAACTTTTTGAAACCCAGATTCCAGTCATATGTGGTAGCATCATCGTAAATCCTGGGGATATTCTGTTNGGTGACGACGACGGCATCATTGTTACAACCATNGAGGAGTTAGATGCACTTATACCAGCGGCAGAAGACATCCAGAGAAGCGAAGATCGCCTGCTACAAGAAATGGCCAATGGAGTTAGTCTTCTAGAAATGCTAAATTTTGAAGAGCATTGTACCAATATCCACAACGGGAAGGAGAGTCAACTCAGATTTCAGGTGTAAATGAGCAACCTCTATAATCGCTTTTCTAATCTTAAAATACTTACAGAACTAAGTAAATCAAGGAGATTTAGATTCCTAACAAACGACCAGCATTTCCACCCAAAATCTTCTGTTTGGCTTCGTCAGAAATACGGGCAGTGATTATTTTACCGATCTGGGAACGTGGATCCATCAAAGGCATATCCGATCCGAATAAAACACGATCTACGCCCACGCCATCCACCAACTCTTCAATCACACCAGGGGTACGAAAGGTTGAACAGGTTTCCAAATAAACGTTTGGACAGGCTCGCGCGGCTGCGATAGCTTCCCTCCGTGGCTCAGCAGTGTTACCCGAATGACCTGCCACAAAATTGGCGTTTGGATAACGAGGTGCAATATCAGCCAAAAACTTGGGCCGGCTCTGAGAACCACTATCAGTATGAAAAATGATGGTCAACCCCCGATCATCAGCAAATTCGTAGATAGGATACCATTGCGGCTGGTTCAACGGCCAAGGGGTATAGGGTGGATAGAGTTTAATGGCAGAAAATTGCAATTCGTCAATTGCTCGTGATAATTCATCCACGCAACCAGAGGATATAAGAGGAGAAACGTATGCAAAACCCACAAAACGATCTGGATATCGTGCAACAAAGCGTGCGGTCAAATCATTACTAGAAACACTATCAGAATGAAAAATATGAAATAGACAGGCATGGTCAATTCCCACAGCATCCATGGCTTGGAGCATCAGATCTGGATTATCTACCATCCCATATATATCCCAACGACCAACGTGACCGTGAAAGTCAATGACCCGACTACCTTCAATCATTATAACCTCTCCTCTAAAATCCGCGTTAGATTGCCAGCACAAACCAATGCCAATTCAGCCTCTGTCAAAGTAGTATGATGCAGGTAAAACAACATTGGCCCCATAGCATAACGTGGATACCAAGAACCATAGATCAGTCGTCTAGCCCCAAATTCATCGCGCAACGCTTCTATCTCACCAATTGGTTCGTAACGGCTCAACTCCAGATAAGCATTCGGCAAAGCTGCTAAAACCGGTCGTACCCAAAGAGCATGTTGATAATGCGCCCCGACTAAGACCGTTACTAACTTCGGATAGGCAGATAGAGTTGTTACCAGTTCATCCGAATCAGCATCTGGCAGAGAAATGAAGGTCGGGACACGAACTTGGCTAAGCCACGAAAGAAGTCCATCATACACCCAAGGCCGAAAAGGCAACCCTATTGCGCGCGTATTATACAAACGAACAGACTGAACTTTCCCCTTAGCGTAAAGCGTCTGAACTTGGGCGATGGAATCAGGTGAAGGCATGACCAACCATTGTGGATATATGCGTCCACCATTATCAAGCCATGATTCGAGGTAACAGTTACCATCGAGGGGGCTAATGGTCTCCGCCTGAACATGGTAGACTAGTGCCCGATGAACCCCATGTAAATCCATTTCAGTCAGCAACTGATCACGATTTCGGCAGAAGGATAATCCATCATGCAAATCGCCAACGCAAATATTTGCATCAAAAACAGGAATTCGTGTTTTGAAGCTAAGCGAAACCACGACTCTATCCCATACCAGATAGTTTATGGATTTGAAACCATCGGGTCAAGATTATCAAATCATCACTGTTTTTTCAATTATTGATTTTGCGATTTCAAGTCCATTAATTCAACTACAGAATACACTAAAATAAAAAAGGGAAATGTGAATTTTGGATGGAGGAAAATCAATAAAGTTGACAACAAAGTAAATCGACACATTCCATACACAGGGAATATAATCACAACGAATGTCTTGACCAATGAAGAGTTGCAACCAGTAATTGACAAGATATCAGCTCTCATTGATCACCAAGCACGTAAATNGAAGATGATAGGAAAACTCCGAACGCTACACGGAAATGAACCATTTGAGAAGTCCTTTGGGCTAATTTTCGAACAATCTTCAGAGATTGTCCGCGGATTAGAAATCATACATTACCGAGATCCTATAATCTTTGAATTTCTCCACACTGAAAACCCNCTTGATGCCGTAGAATCCCTNTAGNTCCCGAAATCACTTGTAATCCTATTACAACATCTTCGTCCTACTATGCCAATCAAATATGATCCTGATGCCAAGTCTTCTTCCTACATAGCGCCTCTACATCAAGATACAAAATCATGATTGTCAGAAGCTGAAACATCCCAAATAATAACAGCTGCTACTAAGTGATGCAACACTTGAAATGGGGTGCATGGAAGTCTCGTCTGAAATCACCCCCAAAGGAGCCCTTAACCATCATCAAGAGACAGGAACGCGATCATTTACCAACCCTGCAACTCACTCGCGTTTAATTAAAATTCAAGTAGGAAAAAGAGCTCAGTATTTGAATACTACCATACGGCTCTCACCAAAACATACCTGAGTTCAATCATTCAAGTTCGACTGTGAATCCATTCCAAGCAGTCGCTTTAAGGTGGGAGAAGCATCTTCAATGATCTCTGGTGCAATTAACCTCAGGTGATCTTGCTGTGGTTTCATAAAAGAACGACAGAAAAAACCTAGTAAAGCAACTCGATCCTGATCAGTGCGATTTTCGCCACTACTATGCCATATATGCCCATGGACAATAATAATGTCTCCTTTCTTGCCGGTGACTTGAATAATATCGTCGTATGTCCCTCCAGATGAAGGGCCATAGCCACGCTTGTGACTTCCAGGGACAAGGCGCGTGGCACCATTTTCCAAGCTAAAATCATCAAGCAAATAGACGCTATTGGCACAAAGAGCAAAGGATGGATGTGGCGTTGGAAGACTACTCAATGGATAATCAATATGTAGCTCGGAAACGGGAGATCCTGACCCAATTAGATTGACTGTAAAACTGCTTAAAGTGCAATTTTTTCCCAACAAATATTCTTGAAACTCCAGTACTAACGGATGTTGTATCATGTCAGCAAAGACTTTACCTTTGTTTACCAAATTCCATACACGCTGTGATCTATTATCTAAGTATAATTGTGCTCCTAACTCTCGTTCTTTTTCAACCAGCTCAACCGACCTTTCCCTGAGTACACTAACCTGATTAGTTGTTAAAACCTCCCTCAGCACAACATAACCGTGCTCGTCAAGATGAGCGAAGAGCTTTTCTTTACCACTCATTACCATTCCCCCAAACAAAACGCTATATAAAGATTATAAAAATGAAACATCATAAAAAAATCACATTAATCCAGATCATTATATCTTCATTAAACTAACGTGACTTCCAACAAAAATGAAATCACAATCTCAAACAAGTCATAGTAGAATTTGGATCAGCATTCTAGTCAATCAGAAAATCTCCATCATAAACACTTTCAGCAAAACACGTGCAATGGGGGACAGTGTTCATGGAAACACTTCTACGTGAGGTATAAATGACATATCTTCATCTAACGGATACATAGGACGCGAGACAATTTCGTGTCCTAATGTTCTAATGTTAGGACTGGCAGCACCTGGCACATCGATAGTCATATTCCTCACAGCCCAAGCATCATAAAGATGATACGGCGTATGAGGTAATTTAACAATAATGACATCGAATTTTTTCGGATCTTGCCCCAAACCAAGATACATTGAATAATCACACAAAACACCAGGTTGAGTTGAAACAACGATGGTGATATTTTTGGCTCTTAGGATAGCGAGAGAACCAGCATTCTCCACCCTACCACCTTGTGAAAAATACTTGCCAGCCGACAGCATTTCCACCATAACCTCCACTTTCAGTGGAATAAAACGAGAGTCTTTGGTTCCACCAAGCGGAACAATAATAGTTTGGCCTATCCCCTTCTCCATCGCTTTCTCAACAGCAGGTTCGTCTCGAATTGGGAAAAGCACCCGACCATTATAATCACTCTGCAAAAATCCCTTAAGAATAACATTGCTGGTCCCCGGTGCCCCAGAACTGGTAGCATCAGCCGCATCAGAGAAGATAACCGATCCATCTGCTTTTTTCGCTATTTCAATTGCATCTTCCACTCCGTATAATACACACTGCATACGCGCCCGCATGGCCCAAAAATCGGTTCCCAGTTTCAAAGCCTCTTGTTCAGCCAATTTCTTATTATCATCGGTGACCACTACAATTCTGGACCCTTGTTCGGGGACATCGGTAGGCGGATGTCCGAGCATAATACCTGCAGCCAACACGTCGTCCCGTTCCTCAAGGAGTTCACAGTACCGTATGAGTGTCCCGTGCACACCAGTGGCCGTCTTCAGCTCATCACCACGCACCATGGTCGGCGTATAAACGCTAGCTATAAAAGGCTTTGCTCCATCGAGAATACGTAACAACATTCCAGCCGCACGCTCTCCCAGCTGGTACCAATCAATATGGGGATAAGTATGCAGGATTGCAACTCCATTGATATTTCGCAACATGCGCTGAGTAAGAGTGCCATGCATGTCCAACGAAATCACGATAGGTACATTAGGCCCCAAAATCTTTCGTGTTTCCTCTAGAAGGTAGCCTTCCGGATCTTTTTCCTCTTCCGCTGCCATTGCACCATGCATAGAAAAATAGAGTGCTTCGACATCGACATTGTTTTCTTCGATAGCTTCAAGGCATTCCTTAGCAATTTGATCAAAGCACATTTGGGTAATGGTGCCTCCTGCACCCATACTAGCGCTATAAGCAGGTACAAGTTCTACATCAGCTTGTTGAGAAAAAACATTTAGGGCACCACTAATGTCCTGACGACCAGCGTCGAATAAACCTTGACCAAATCGAACGTTAAAATGCTCATAGGTGGTCGGATTAGGATGAAACGAGTTGGTTTCCTGAAAACAATTGGCAACGATGATTTTAGACACAATACCCTTCCTAGATCAACAATGAGTTAAGTAACAAGTACAAACCTTGGCTATAGATCTAAAATGTAAAAGGCGGTGAAGCATAAATCTTTGTTAGCTCTAACTCGGAGAATGTTAGGTATGAACGAGCCATATTTACCCCAAAATCAANCTAACATGAATCAGCATACCCNCAAATTCCCTGTGAATTCCCACCAAAAACAGAGCAGCACATCTCAACTATATTCGTAGTACGATCAACAGCCCATCATCATTTACGATATGNAGTGCTGAATGTAAGATGGAATCTGATCCGAAGGTCCTGCGCCCCGCATACAGCCCAATCTCTACGAACTTGGACATAATCTCCGAACAACTTCTTGATTCCAAACATTTAAATTCATACAATATATCATAATGCATCATTATCCAAACGCTGAGAATCTCACAACAACATCATTACCTAAACCCGTTATTCCAAAGACGACATCCCAATCACATTGATGCCATGCATCTCCAACACAACCACTCACTCCACCTTTACCCTACCCATCTTGTGTACTGCAGAATTAACATCATTCCTACCTTGAACGTCAAACTTGCATGTTTCCCAATCAATCGCATGTCTCAAGACCAACTTCATCCTCCGAGAGTACCATGATCAAGCAAATAATGCACATTGAGAACCAAGGTACAATTGGGAACACAAACAAAAGTGGGATCAAGTTTTATTTAACCATGATCCGCATATTTAAGTAAGCACAAAATAAAATCAAACAAGCAAAAATAGCAAAGTACAGCAAGAATCCTATATTGCACCAAATATCTGGGCAAGTGCTCGAGTTTTTTTCATTTAAAAGTTCACATCCAACATTTCTAAGATCATCTACAATCTCAATATCGCTCAAGCGCTATATAAGGCTAACCCAAAATACAACGAAATTAAAGCTGAAGAGTATTCGAAATCAGCGTGGGATTCGAAAAAAGACTCGCAGAACCATTTCTATGATAAACTGTAAGAAACTAAGGCTATCGGTAGAATTTCAAATATTGTATTGCTGAAAAACCAACAAGCTATTCGTTACAATCAAATAAGTGGGGAATATCATGGCAGGAATGGAATAATGGGCGAATCGAGTGCTTTTATGTACACCTGTCAGTTCAAAATCTGAAGGGTTGTTTGCGCAAATACAATAGCATTGTTTCTTTCTGCTCCAATGTGTTTCGGAGCTGTTCTAACTCACCTTTAAGTTCATCAACTTGAGATTCCAGTATTTGTATCATTGAGATTCCAAGAACTTCGTGAACAGTGTCAATACTAACGCCTAATTTTTCTGCTGCATCTTCTAATGTAAACCACATAAACTTAATGCCAATGTAATTGATCAAATCCCATATCTTGTATACCTAACGAACCACATGTTACAGATGTTTCGCTAAAAGCATTAATTCAAATATAAACATATACCATATCGATATTACCGTTTTACCTATGTGGATCCGTATTCCCACTACTCAAAATGAAAATTATCTTTAACATCTATTATAAGCGAATCTGTCAGAAACAACGTACTCATATCAAACTTACTATTAANTCAATTGAAATAAGNATGTTGGCTGNCAATATGTTTCCTAGTATTAAGACCAGAAGANACTAAGAAANTATANTAGACTAANCCNACTCAATTCTGAAAGTTGGTTTTTNCATGAAGAGCAATTCTGTATTCATTTTAGCNTTNATTTTNTCGGNTACGATTTTNAGTAATTATGTAGTTGCCCTAAAAAGCGTCCCTAGAGAAGANACAGTTATTTTTGATGCTTACGGAAAAATGGCTAATCCTCGCAATTTTAACTGGATGGTTCCGGGTACATCTCGAAGCCAAGGTATGCATCAGGCCGTTTGGGAACCACTCTTTATACTAAATTACGAAACAAATCAAATAGAACCCTTTCTGGGTAAGAGTTTTATCTCGAACGACAATATGGACATCTGGACACTTAAAATCCGCAGTGATGTAACATGGGCTGACGGTGAGATATTTGATGCCGATGACATTGTATTCACCATCAAGACCTTATTAAAAGATGAGACAAAAACCCTAGCCGAAGCTGCGAATATGCAACAATGGATAGCAGATATACAAAAGATTGACGACTTAACCATTCAGTTTGACTTAAAATCGCCCAATCCCCGGTTTCAACTGGACTACTTTTCGGTCCGGGTTTGGGGAAACGTTGTGATTCTTCCAGAACATATTTGGAAGGATAAAGACCCTTTTACATTTAATTTCTATAATCCATCAAAAAATTGGCCTTTTGGTACAGGACCATATCAATTAGCGAGTGCTAGCGAAAATGAGTTCGTATATGATCGACGTGATGATTGGTGGGGGATTAAAGCAGGCTTTCATCAGACCCTTCCTGCTCCCAAACGGTTAATTTGGATCGTAACTGGGGCAGAAGAAAACAGGTCATTGTTGGTTGCCGACAGTCAACTTGATAGCGTTGGAGGAATCACACTCGGCGCTTTCGAAGCAATTCAAGCTATTAACCGAAATGTCATCGCTTGGAAAAGCCATATGCCTTTTGTTTGGCTAGACCCTTGTCCACGCCAAATGTCTTTGAACCATACGACCAAACCTTGGAATAGCCCTGACATGCGGAAAGCACTTAGTCTAATGATCAACCGCCAACAACTTGTTGAAATAGCTTATGAAGGAACATCAATTCCATCCAAGACTCTCTTTGTTGAATACGCTGGAATGGAACCCTACATCAACACAATCAAGAATCTATGGATTAATCCAACTGCAAACGTAAAATCAGGACAGCGGCTAATTGAAGAGAATGGTTGGCGTATCAATACTAATGGATTTTACCAGAAGAACGACACATTACTTTCGCTCAATATCCAAACTCATGAAGCGGGTATTGAGCTACGTCGAGTCGCAGAAGTGATTGTTGAACAATTAAGAATGGTAGGCATTCATGCTACAACACGTGCCGTTGCTGGCTCAACCTGGAATGACAACAAGGCCTTCGGTAACTTTGAAGCCGTCATAGACTGGGACGCCTGCGGATCAGTCAACGAACCATGGATCACTATGAACCGTTACACAACCCAATTCTATCGACAAATTAGCGAGCGTGCGCCTGGTCTAAACAACTTTGTCCGTTGGACTGGACAAAAAGCCAAAACATACAGTCGGATAGTCAGCCAAATCGGCATCCTTCCCTTAGGAGATCCTACTATTGACCCATTGTTTGCGGAAGCAATGGAGATCTATTTATCCGAACAAGTCACTATTCCACTGACGCAAGCTGTCCAACTTGTGCCTTTTGATACCACTTACTGGACAGGATGGCCAACGGCAAGGAACAATTTTATTCAGCCAGCAACCTGGTGGATGAGCGCACATAGAATTATCCATAACCTCCGCAAAGCGAGGAATTAGCTATGATCTTGTAACCCACTAAAGAATTTAGAATACAATTCTCAGCCTAAATCCCAAGGTGGATCCTCCGGCAACAGAACATCAAATTCAGTAATCAACTGATCCTGATACTCCCCTTCATATGTACTACCAAGAAATTTATCAATTCCCTGCTCAAAGAATTTCTGCCATGATTCCTCTTCATATCCTGGGTTAACAGGAAAGAATAGAGCATCGACACTTTCGGCCGCTTTCAGATCGCCAGGAGAATCCCCAATCATGATAATATGATCAGCCGCATATTTACTCTTGGCCGCAATAGACAGATGCTCGGCTTTTACTCCCATTTCCTGACCTGCGATTAAAGCAACATACTCACTAATACTGTGTTCATCCCATTCACGCTTGAGAGCTTCATAGGGTGTTGCCGACACAACAATCATGTCAGCTTTTCCTACTAATTGCTGCAAACTTTGGCAAACGTAAGGAAAAGGAGGTAGGTTGTAAACAATTTCGGATATAGTCTTATTAACATCAAGACTCCATGCCATGATCTGGCTCAATTCTTCCAATCGCGCACCAGTTGCATTTTTAATAACTTGATCAAGAGCAGGATTTCCGAGTTTAGTTTCGGTCTTTGTCCACTCTCGGAGATAAGGTAAGGCAGGGATCTGCACCCCAGTCCGTTTGACTTTCGGCATTTGACTCAAAAAATCAAAGGCTAAAATAATAGCTTTAAAACGATTAATACCACGTGTTTTAGAATACAAATTGACAAAATCCCACACTTGATGAACCTGTCGAGAAATAGCCGCTAGTCCGAAGTATTTAATCAAATTAACACTAAAGCTGTCATTATGCTTAACTTCCATAGAATTAAAAGCACAGCCATCGGAATCAATACCGACAAAAAAATCGTGTTGAGGCTCAAACGCCTTCAATTCAGCTTGCAAATCTTGTCCCATACTGTTTTCTCCCATCCTATACTTCAATTTCCGGTCTGCCTTCAAGCATCCATTCAGTATGAAAGACAACTGGCTCCCCAACCTGATCAACAATGATATCCCCGTCACTATTAACCTTGTGGTAGGTGTGAGCACCAAAATAATCGCGCTGTGCCTGAATTAAGTTAGCCGGAACTCTAGCACTACGATAGCTATCAAAATATGCCAAAGCTGAACTGAAGGCTGGAATTGGTATACCAAGTTGGGTAGCAGCCACAATTACACGACGCCAATTCGGCTGCGTGGATTCAATTACATCCCGAAAATAGTCATCGAGAAGCAGATTTAGCAAATTCGGATTGCGGTCAAAAGCCTCTGCAATTCGATACAAAAACTTAGCCCGGATAATACATCCACCGCGCCAACCCAGACTGATCTGCCCAAAGTCAAGGTTCCAATCATAGTCAAAACTAGCTTGGCGCATCAAGCCAAAACCTTGGGCATATGAACATATTTTAGCCGCATACAGTGCGTCACCAATAGCATTTAGAAATTGCTTCTTGTCTCCCTCGAACTCAACTTTTGGTCCACTGAGGACTTTGGATGCCTCAATCCGTTCACTCTTAACAGCAGAAATACAACGTGCAAAAACGGCTTCCACAATGGTTGGAACAGAGACACCAAGAGTCAAGGCAGAAATCCCTGTCCATTTACCCGTTCCTTTCTGACCAGCCTGATCGAGAATTTGATCAACTAGCGGAACACCTGATTGATCAAATTGGGTNAAAATATCGGCGGTGATCTCAATCAGGTATGATCCTAATTCTCCCTGATTCCATTGATCAAAAGCCCGATGAACCTCCTGGGCATCCATACCAAGCACTTGTGTCATCAAAGCATAAGCTTCACAAATGAGCTGCATATCCCCATATTCAATTCCATTATGCACCATTTTGACATAGTGTCCAGCCCCATCGTCACCAATATAGGAACAACAAGGCATACCGTCCACTTGAGCAGCAATTTTGGTAAAAATAGGTTCAACAAGTGAATACGCTTCTGCTGATCCTCCAGGCATCATTGCTGGCCCTTTCAACGCACCTTCCTCACCACCTGAAACTCCCGTGCCAATAAAAAGAAATCCTTTTTCCGTTATGGATGCGGAACGGCGGATAGTATCCATATAATTCGAGTTGCCACCATCAATAATTAAATCTCCTTTATCCAAGTGGGGCACCAGCATATCGATAAATTGGTCAACAGGATCACCGGCTTTGACCAACAAGATGATCTTTCGCGGCCTCGAAAGTGCATCGATGAACTCCTCAATTGATTTAGTCCCGACAAAACCCTTATTCTTGGCACGTCCATTGATAAGATTATCTACCTTTGAAATAGTACGGTTAAAAACGGCAATTGAAAAGCCCTTACTCTCTATGTTCAAAGCAAGGTTTTCACCCATTACGGCTAGACCTATCAGACCAATATCAGCTTTTTGCAAGTCGTTATTCTCCTAAGTTTATTAATAGAACCTACATGCAATAAGGTAAAAAACGCCATATCAACTATTAATGAAGGGATTCCTCGTTCCAACTCACCAAATGACACTCCCACCCTATGCAAGAAAGTTAAATGTTTAGTACTTACGCTGCCAACTCCAACTTTCACTCCCAGATATTAGTGCACGCATCTCGTCAGGCAAAGTTTTGACGAACTCTGGATCAACTTCATTTCCAGGCCAAGGTTGAAACATAGTTGGTGTATAACCAGCAATTAATATCGTTCTCTCCTTATCAGATGTAATTGCTGTTGTACTATGAATTAATGATTCAGGAAACAACAGGACATCTCCAGCTTCAGCCTCCACTTGACAAACAAGACTGTCATCCGACATAGCAGCCTCAATTATTTCACTCCGATCCCAAGTCAAGCGATGACTACCTGGAATAAAAGCTGTTCCCCCATCGTCCGGACCAACATCCGTCAAATAAGCAAGAGTTTTGACAAAAACACAGTGAAACTTGTTTTGTTCGATATAAGTTCCCCAACCGTGTTGGGTCCCACGGTGAAAACCAATTGGATTATAACAACGTTTTTCCAATTCCCGCAGATCAGCATCTGGATCGCGGCTATTAATNATCGCTTCTGTCTCTTCCAATCGAACCTTTCCACCNACAACTTCCTCCACAAGAGGAACAAGCTTAGNATGAACTGCATACTCCAACAGAGCTGAATCATACTCTACCAAATTGCCGAGCAAGACATAATGGTCACTGTTCCGCTTTACATATACACGGCTGTCGACATCCAAATTTGGATCCTTGTCAGCCCTATGAAGAGCAGACTTCATCCGCTCAACCTCACCTAATGTCAAAACATTTTTCAGTAAAACATACCCGTAAATATCAAAATGCAGACGCTGCGATACCATTAANCTGACTATGTTTTGATCCATCTCCTTGTTANCCTTTTTTTAATTTNGGGTTNTCGAGATGCCTTTTNTCGTCCCGTTTTGTCTTTTTTTCAATTGACCGNCGAAACGCTGATTCGAGATCTATGTGAGTCTGGTTTGCCAGACAAATCAACACAAANAGAACATCGGCCATCTCTTCTGCTAAATCAACCTCCATATCGGACGTTTTGAAGCTCTGATCGCCGAAACGNCGGGACATAATTCTGGCCACTTCCCCCACCTCTTCCATCAAAATCGCGGTATTAGTCAATTCTGAGAAATAACGTATACCAATCGTTTGAACCCAGTCATCAACCAGTTTNTGACAGTTTTTCAAAGTAAGTTCCACANCATAAATCATATCACNGAGGCTAAATACTGTCAATCGACTTCCAGCTAACGCCGCAGGATGCAATCGAGNAANTNATCCAGTTCCTGAATCTTCAGCAATTTGTACATCAGCAANAAAACCAANAACCCNGTACTTATAGGTAGAAACACNTCAAGCAAACGACTGATTAGACNGNCGATAGCNATCTGGTTTTTAATGATTAAACTTGTGANCCAGCAACTAATTCCCATAATAGCACTAGCAAANATAAGCTTAATTAAGAAATACCAAATATCATTTAACGCGAGACCTCCAATTTTCCTACGCAGTAAAGCCAACAACAGCAAAAAATTTAGTGTTATCGTACAGGAAGTGGAAAGTGCAAGGGCCCGATACTCCAGCCCCAACTCAAAAATGAAAAGATAGTTAAGGATGATGTTAAGCCCAACTGCTAATAAACTAACTTTGACAGGCGTTTTNGTGTCATTAAAAGCATAAAAACCGTCAGTCACAACCTTAACAGCTGAATAACCACACAATCCAAAAGAATAACAGAANAAAGCTGCTGCAATCGGGNCGGTGTTCCCAACATTCCTACCAATCCCATAAATTAATTGACAGATAGACTCGGATAAAACCATNAANCCAACNGAAGCTGGAATTGTTAAGAGAAAAACTANCCGTAAAGCAAACGAGAAAGATTCACGAAACTCTTCNATTTCACCTCTCGCTACTAANCCAGCCAAGTTTGGTAATGCAACGGTTGATATAGCCACACCAAAAATGCCGATAGGAAGATGCATTAACCGAAAGGCCCATGCAAGCCATGAAAGCCAGTTCTCGCCTACCGAGGCAAACATACCATTAACCAAAACATTGATTTGTAATGCTGCCACACCTAAGATTGCGGGAATAACTAAAAAACATACCTGCCTGACACGTTTATCCTTAACACTAATTAAAAACTGGTAACGGAATCCTACACACCACATTGATGGCAACTGGANCAAAAACTGTGTCCCACCTCCAACCAAGATTCCAATGGCTAAGCCAGTAACCGGATGAAACCCGGCTCTTGGACCAAGATAATAACCCAANACACCAATAATAATTGTTGAAATATTAAAAAAGGAGGATGCTATTGCNGGAACGCCAAATTTACCTTTGCTATTTAAAATCCCCATAGCTATAGCGGCAAACGAAACTAGCAACAAGAAAGGAAACATAATTCGGGTCAAATAAACGGTAAGGTCTCGCTTATTGGTAAAACCAAAATGATCGGAAGGATCAAGCTGAACATCAAAACCTTCACCCATAAACATCAGATCAACAATGCTNGGCGCAATCAAAATACCAATCAGCGTTAAGATAAAAAGAACTACAGCCGTGCCGTTAAAAATCCGGTTCGATAACTGCCAAGCAGAGTCTTCACCATCTTCAATCTCCGTCATTTTGAAAGTCGTGATAAACGCCTTGCTCAGGCCCCCCTCCCCAAATAGATCCCGCATCAAATTGGGGATACGAAATGCTGCATAAAATGCGTCAGTGACAACAGTCGATCCAAAGAAGTAAGCCACGACTTGCTCACGAACAAGCCCTAATACTCGCGAAACCATGATGGCGACACTGATAATACCAGTGCTCCTCACTACATTTTGCAAGCCATCTGAATCATTCATTCTTATTTGGTTGCTTCGACAGCAAACGAGATAATCGCTTCGGCGACATGTATGCTTGTTACTGCTTCAATCTCCTCAAAACCAGGTGATGGGTTGACTTCGAGGACAACATACCCCTCTCCTGTTTCTACTAAATCGACACCTGCCACATCTAGATTCAGAGCTCTCGCAGCACCGACAGCGATATCTTTCAATTCACGATCAATAATAAGTTCGTACCCAATCCCACCTCGATGAACATTAGAACGAAATTCACCATTCTGGGGAACACGTTTCATACCAGCTATAGCCCTATCGCCAACAATGATTACTCGCACATCACCACTTGAGCTGAGGTTAACATACTTTTGTACAATATAATCCCTATTNACATCACACATCGCACCAATTGCTGATTNCAGTGAGATGAAAGTATCAAGCAACATAATNCCTTTACCATGTGTGCCNATGAAAGGCTTAGCAATAACTGGATATNCACCTCCTATATAAGAANCCGATTGCTCTANTGATTCGGCAGTCCCAGTNGTGAAACTAGGTAATACNGGAATATTATGTTCAGCAAGGATGCGCAGAGATCTAAATTTATGGCGTGCGTTTTGAATGGCATCAGGCGAGTTGATAATGCATACAGTGCCAAGTGAGGCGAAATGAGAGAGAATTTCAAACCCAAATTCTGCTGTTGCCGCGCTAAAACGGGGAATAATCAGATCAAATTTCTCCGCAACATATCCATTATAAAATATGCGGATGTTATCATTTTGAACATGCAGCGAAAAACCGAAGGGGTCAAGAATTTGCGCTTGATGACCTGATAGCTCAGCAGCTTCCACCAACCTGCGGGTTGAATATACTTGATTACCACGAGAGAGAATTGCGACTCTCATCCGACTGCGATGATCTGCCCAGTACGAACAGATTCAGCTTCTTTATAACAGAGAAGTAGTGCATCTCTAGCTTTATCACCAGAAAGCAAGACAGCATCTGAATTAGTATTAATAGCATTCACAGCATGCTGTATTTCATTGGTAAATGCACCAACCGGATCAGTATCGCCTAGATCTACTTGTTCTACTTTGCCTCTATCAGTGATAATTGTCAGTGGTTGTGAAACGACTGGTTGACCACCCAATGTTGAGGATTCGAAAAGCAACGTAGCTTTCTCCGAGAAAATCTCAAATCCATGAGAAAAAGCTCTCCCTTTTTGCGATATAGAACCAGATGAGCAACTAATTGTGACAGGATTATCTCGATAAATATACTGAGTCGTCAGGTAGTCAGTATATTTATCACCAATAAGTTTTCCCTGCGAAAAGACAGCATCCGGCATGCCATTTAATAACTGAATAAAATGTGTGTCGTGGATATGTAAATCGATGCCCGGTCCACCGCTCTTCTCTACATCTGCAGCACTAGGAGTATCAGCAGATTTTGAGGTTATGCGCTTTAGGTTTGCTCCCAATAGTTCACCGTATTCAACATTTTTAACCGTTTCGAGTGCGTAACTGAATTCGGGAAAGAATGGTAGCACGTGAGCCACCATCAATCTGTTACCTGTTTCATCAGCAGTCTGCGTCATTTCGTTTGCAGAGTCGAGATCAATCGCAATCGGTTTTTCAACTAAAACATGCTTTCCTGATTTGAGAGCTAAGATAGTAACATCTTTATGGTAATGAGTAGGCAAACATATATCAATAAGATCTATTTCTGGATCGGCAAGAATAGCATCAATATGGTCATAAGTCTTAATTTCTGAGAGGTTTTCCACCGATCCTCTCGGCCCAAAATTGCCTTGGATTGAGGTCCAGTCTCCAGCCAATTTCTTCGGGTTTCTTGTGCAAATAGCTGTGACTTTACCACCCAAAACCTTTNGTATACCNTAGTAATGAATCATCCCCATAAAGCCAATGCCAATAATTCCAATTCTTACCATATCCACGCTCTTAACTGCTTTAGTATACAGACAACATTATATTCGAATTACATTTAATCTTCAAATATTAAACAAGTATCTTCTAGGCATCAAATGGATTTCAACANCCAGAAGCTAGGATAAATCAGGCTCACTAACGATCCTAACTCGAGACAGCAGGGGCAAGTGGAAAAGATTGTAAGATCTGACAGTGCGGGTACGGTTTTTGTAGGACTGCTTGCAATAAATCAATATGAGTNACTTCAATGGTACCAACTTCAGTGTTGCGAATCTTTTTAATTTTCTCTTTCAATTCGTCAAGCTGACGTTTGCTTTTAACACCAGCTATGCTCATATGTGGCAACCATCTTTCTCCTTCGAGCGGATATTTAGGGATNGCTGTTGCCTCAGAATGAAAATGACCTTGAATCTGAGCAATTGCACCGTTATCCTCCGCTTCTAAAACAATATANCCTTCAAGTCCATTAACCCTTCCTAATCGAACTTGGAAAACTTGAATGCGCGAAATTATTTGTTCGGCCTGCTCCAAAATCTGTTCCAGAGTTTGAGCTTCAATATCGCATTCAAGCACCTTTTGATCAGTCAAAAACCCAAGCCATTTGACAGTAATATGATAATAATCTGGAGGCATGACGTAGACATCGGTGATTCTTCTGACAGCCTCAGCCACTTCAGCTATTTGGGCGAGGATTTCAGGGTTTTTGATCAAAATAGCAAACGCTAAACTGGTCTTCCTACCCTCAAATCCTGCAGCTCGTTCAGGATCATAAATTGCTGGATTGTAACCATTTTGAAAATGGTTCCATATAGCGTTAAATTTTTCGCGATATGCTTGCGCAGCCGGGTTTTCGTTCATACCTGTAGAACTATAACTCCACTTTACAAAATAACAATTTCAAACATGTCAACGTGTTAAAAAACAAACAGAACCTACAATTACAAGTTGTCAAATATATCATAACTCTTTTTGAAATTCAAATAAAAATCACGAAGAAAACATGCTTTATTTTCCTGCTCATTAGATTCAAAGAGAAACCAAAAACTCTCTATCCCTCATTTTTTCCTTTGACATTACAAGGCGTTTATGATAAATTTCTGATTGTCTTTATGCCAACATATTCTATACTAAACGAATGCCATGTAAAAACTGTGCTGAGGGAAGCTTAATGGAAAGACCAAGTTACTTCAGGTTTCTGCTCTTTACTATGATAACGGTTGTAATCTTCTTCGGTTGCGGCAGCAATGAGCCGCCAAAGATGGAAGAGGGTTACGATAGCATTATATCCACGATTGTACCACCGCTATCTGTTCCTACAGGGCAGATAATTGTTCTGGAGGCAAAAGCCAAAGACCCAGATCAGGACGAACTCAGCTACGTATGGACTGCTAGGGATCCTGAAAGTAAAGACGTAACGTCTGTAGTGTTTGTTGCTGGAGTCCCATCTGAAAACGCAAAAAAAGATGCGAATAAAGAAAAAGAGAAATCGGCACCTAATGAAGGACCACGTATTAATTTCTCCGCAACCGAAGGTGGCACCTACCTCATAACCGTTACAATCGACGATGGAAACGATGGAAAAATCACACGTTCCACCTTCATTAGTGTTGCAACAACTAATCGTCAACCAACACTTAACTCAACAGACCCAATAACCATCAGTCCAATCCCCCCTCACTACACTAACCAAGAAATTTTTCTTGTTGCACAGGCAGATGATCCAGACGGCGACAAACTATTGTATGAATGGTCAGCTCGAGATCAAGCAAATGCTGATGCAGGTGGTCTGCTTGAATCAACCGAAGGTACAAGTGTGAAGCTAGTTGCCGATGTACCTGGCAGCTATCTGATCAGTGTTCTTGTTCAAGATGGTCATGGAGGACAAGACCGTGGATCTTCTATTATTGTGGTAACCGATAGAGAAGAGTAGTCGGTTTGAGTCATGGAAGTTCGACGGCACAATCGGGTCATCGGAATCACTAGCGAGACTATTCGTAAATGGGAGGGCTTAGGTCGAAGTTCGACTGCTATCCTCCCCCCTCCCTACGCACCTGAGAATAACAATACGTTACACAGCATAAAATTACTTCGTCAATTCCACCCCAGTTTCACACTCTTATTTATTACTCTCAACACGCTAATCTACTTTCTTATAGATAGTCCTTTTGACAATGAGCAAGCAAATTTGCGGAAGCTTATCCAGTTTGGAGCGTACTCCTACCCACTGATAATTCAAAATAACGAATATTGGAGACTTATTACAAGCGCCTTTCTTCATATTGGTTTTAGTCATTTCGTCTTTAATATTGGGCTGATCCTAATCCTAGGGCTATTAATCGAACGGATTTATGGTAGTTGGCAATACCTGATTATTTATCTGACATCAGCAGCTGCAGGAAACCTGTTGAGCCTATTTTGGATTAGAGATTCAGTCGGTGCAGGAGCCTCTGGCGCAGTTTTCGGTGTGATGGGTGTGATGGTGGCCTATGGAATCTGGTATAAAAACAAAATCCCTAATTACCAGAAACGTATTTTCGGCTACCGTATCCTTCCGTTTATTATTTTAGACTTAATCATAGGGATTTGGATACCACAAATTAATGTTGCTGCCCATGTGGGTGGTTTTATCTGTGGTTTGATTGCAGCAGTATTTATCACACCACAGATTTATAGATCGAAAAACTCCCACCGATCCTTCCAAACCAAGGCAATTGGGATACTAGTTGGTTCCGCGACAACATGTTGTTTTGCGATTGCAATTCTCCACTCTTTTACTGATACCCCAGATATGNTAGACGCACGGGTAGAGATTGTCATGGATACCATTAAATCTCCAAGCTCTATAATCCGCCAGTACGAAATCCGGACAAAAAGGCGATATAATCGCCGAGACTTTGAAACACTGGAGTTACTCTATCTGGAACAATTGCAGAACGATCCTGAAAGTACAACGTGGATCAATAAACTGAAATCCTTTTATAGCCGAGCACTTGAATCAGACCCATCTAACAAGAATTGGAATGAAAACATGCTAGCTTTATATTTCAGGAATGTGCAAGGGACGACGGATGAAGCCACTGAATTAGCAGATTATATTGCCACTTGTAAAGGGATTGCCCGAAAACATGGTTATCACGAACCTCTCTATCGAAACCTTGAAATTTTCTTGCAACATGCATTAACTTTGGCCCCTTATGACGATCAACCTGCTAAGCAAAACGAACTTGAGGAATTTTACTACAGCGCAATCGAAGTAGATGAAGCTAATCCAACTTGGCAAAATAACCTAGCTTGGTACTACGTCGAACGAAAGATAAAATCAGCAAAAGCAGTTACATTAGCACAAAATGCTGTTAAGCTTTCCCCCAGCANCTCAACCTTATTGGACACANTAGCCTGGGCCTACATGCGAAACCAAAANCATATCAAATCTCTCCATGTATTTGAAGCTGTCTTCTGGAANGTATCCNAATCCAANAAAANTAATATTTCAGAAGATCAAGCTGCAGAGAAAAGTAGTTGGCACGGCCTAACAACTTTAATCGATGGATTCAGTTCGATACCAAATAGTCACGATTTTGATCNTGCCTTTTCNGATTTTCANCGCCGTCTTTCAACTGATTTGACCCAGANCGCAGATTTCCAAGCTAAACTTACTCAAGCTTTTAACCGCTTNAAAACCCTGAGAGATAACTAANCAATGTCAANATACACTTTTCTAATTCTATTNATCATTCATATTCCAGAAATTATGGCACAANACANNACTNGNNATAANGNGACTTGGAACTGGAACAGTTTTGTTTCCAATCCACTTACTATATCTGCCTTTTTCATCTTTCTCTTTGCTAGCATAAACTATCTAATCGATTTATTCAAAAAGGACAAAATTCTCAGGAAACTGCTAAAAAAATACTTGGTTTTTCAAATGAAAGATAATCGCCGCTACCGAGGAACCATGCGACTAGAAAGAGACGGAGTTGAGATCATTTCTGAAGAATCGCGTCAGAGAGGTCACGCAGCCAGTTACATTTTCAATAAAGTCGAGATGGATACTATTAAAGCCTATATTCGTTACATTGATTCGATGAACGAAAACGAAAAGATAGAGCGTGACTGGGATCTCAACCGAGTATATCATCCAAGCTTTTTAACACGGCTCCTTCGGAAAATTCGGAACATTTGGGTTGCTCTGAAAGATTCAGTGAGAACAACCATCCAAATGATCTGGGGATCATTCCAAAAAATGAAAGCTTTTGAACCCATACAAACACAGAACAGAGAAGTCAACGTCAAAACCGAGGTCGATGAGATAGAGACAAGTCTGGTTGATTATGCCCTAGATGAAAGTTATGAAAGGTTAATTGAACGGTTTATAGGCACACGTGTCAAAGTAAAAATAGAAGAAACTAAATTTACTGGTGTCAAAGTAAAAATAGAAGATGGTGTCAAAGTAAAAATAGAAGAAACTAAATTTACTGCTATCCTCAAAGAATATAACGCAAAATACATGTACCTGATGGACATTAGGCAAGAAGATGGGCAAGGATATCCTGATCAATGGGAGGTGAATTTTAATATTGGAGGAACTACACGAGATGAACGCGGCATGCGTTGTAGAACAGAGGGAGAGCGTCTATTTTTCGAAAACAACACCCCTTACGACATACTGATTGGAAATGTTCGGCTTCACGACGGTAGTCCAGATTTTGTGAAGGAACTTAAATATGAGTTTCGTGTTCCAGCTTTTAATGTACTGCCTATCACTCTGCGTCCAGGAGACCTAAATCAAACTGTGCCACCATTCCAGAAGATTATAACTCGGCAAAAACGAACCTACAAGAACTTCAAGCAAATTCATGTTCAGTTCAAGTCGATTCGCGAGGCAGACATTGTTTTTCCTCGAAGGTACTGCCACATCATTGAAAGCGCTGAAAAGCATGAGACACAACTGTTGGATCTTGAAACTTTAACGGAAAACATCCTCACTCAAAAAGAAGCTACAGATATTACAATTACAGATGATAAAGGAAACCCAATTAAGGGTATTAATGTTATTCACGGATATATCACCAACATTAATGAAGATCGAATCGATATCAAGGACATTGGGCATAGCTACGCCAGGCGTTGGTCTGTCGAACACGCCTTTAATCGTCTTGACGATAAGATGCGGCGGTTCGCATCCAAAACGGTCAAAATCCTGCCAGGCTTCCGAAAGCGAATGATAACCCAAATGGCCCTTGTGAATGCAGTAGGCCGTAAAAAATCGGAACAAAAGCCAATCGTTCCGCTCCTTTTCTCCCCTGCTTCGCCGCGAATCAAACTGCACATAAAACCTCAGATACCACTTAAAACAATTGTTCTAACTGGTAATGCCGCTGCTGTAGAATTCCCAGTCATCCAACAATTTGAAGAGATAGAAAATCACCATATCCTTTATCAGGAAACACAAAGTCTCAAATCTGTCCAGATTGCGAAATCACATATCCTTTGGATCGGTCATGGAGAAATTTACAAAGAAAAATACCAGCTAAATATTGATGCTGAACACAGGATAAAAACTTTCGTTAGCCGAGGGGGAATCGTCATAACATCAGGTCAAGACGTAACAGGTTTGCGTCGACGAAGCACTGGCTGGATTCCAGAACCACTGATAGCTACTGAACGTGAGGAAACAACACAATTTGAACCAACGTACGCCGGAAAAAACCTGTTTCAATATCCAAATAGAATAAAATCAGGTAGCATCAAAATGGATGATATGTGGACTGGATGGAATGAAAAATTCCAACTTTATGCACACGCACACGGGAGTGATGATGCAGCAGTTCTGTTACTAAAATTCCAAGCTGGATTATACATTATCACCAGCTTGAAAAACGAAACCAGCAATGATATCGAAGTAAACCAAAAAATGATACAGAACCTAATGTATTTTGCTGTAAAGTGGTATGATCGGCAGAAACACAAAAATCTTTACTATTTCTAAACTATTCCAAACTTTTAAGCAATTTCAAATTTTCGCCGAGATCACTGAGAGCTTGAGCGGCTTCTACAAAATTGCTTTCCCCTGTCAATTTCAGGTATGCATTATACTTTTCATTTGCAAGCTTAGTGAGTTCGTCTAAAGTCAGAATAGGTCTTTCTACTATCTGGCCCGTTGTTTCTGTCTTCGGAGCAATACTGATACCAACACCAAAGATCTGCTGCAATGCTTGATCAAATGTATCTGCAGTAACCAAACGATTACCAGTATTGACTATCACAGCAACCAATTTAGGACGATTGATGGTTTCTGGCTGTTGATATATCGGTTCCACGTAGAATAACGTATCCTCTACAGGAATCACTAGCAAATTGCCACGAATAACTTTGGTTCCCTGCTGGTTCCAGAGTGAGATCTTTTCCGACATCGCTATTTCAATATCCCCTTCAACTTGAGCAGGACCTACGACAGTTTCCCCTTTAGGCAATTTGTAGACAACCAATTGTCCGTAATGCTCTGCATCACNGCGGGCCACAAGCCAAGCATTCATTAGTTTACCCGGTTCTTCTTTTCTCTCCTGTAGTACATGCGCGGGAGATGGGGGGGAAAATGGAATCATATTGACAAATTCTGGTTTACTTTCCCCAGGTAACTTAAGAATAGCATAATAAGGAACCATCTCCTGATACTTTGAATAGTACTTTTCATGAGGAATAACCCATCTTTGAGATCCAGAATAAAAGATTTCCGGATCCTCTACGTGATAAACTGTGTATATGGATGCTTGAATGCGGGTCAGGTAATCTGGGTACCGAAGATGATTTTGCAGACCCGCCGGAATTTCAGATCTGCTTTTGAAGAAACTGGCATAAAACTCGATTTCATCACCGCTCTTCTCTGCAGAATATATACTGCCATCGACTGTNTCAGTTATACGCCAACCNATACTCTTTTCTTTCTTTCGGCTGGTAACCGTAACCTCTTCAGAAAGTCCCACCCCGTATTGGCCAAACCTTTCTCTAAGATCTCCCCGTATTATACCATTGTCTAGATATCTCTCTGTATCTTCATCAACNATCCGGAATAATAGTTTTTGAAAAGCCCTCTGATAAGCAATTGTAACTGGTTCTTGAACGGTTTTAGTAAAGTAGAAACCAACTTTTCCACTATAAGCGTTGACGATGGCAACTGCAGGATTACGAATATAATTAAATCGATCAAAAATTGGCTCNGAATACAGAGGATTTTCCTTAAGCTNAGTATCATCAACATAAACCTTCGCATTGGGATAGCTGTGACTGNTCGCATAAATATCGATAATCCACCACAATTGCCCGTCATTGCCAATCACTATGTAGGGATCCGGATCATATTCAAGGAAAGGAGCAATATGTGACACTCGGTCAACAACCATTCTCGCTGAATCAGGCTGACGTGTGCCAATTTTTCGCCAAAAGAGGATCCTGCTTTCAGGCTTCAGATCGGAGGAAAGCAAAACACGCCCGAAATCGAAACGAATCGCAAAACAAAGTCGTCTGAACCAACCACCAATTTCTACTCCACCAAATCCCTGATATTGCTCTCGTTGAGCGGTATGATCTATCTCTTCCTGCCTGGTGTTGACAATCGCGTAATCTTTAGTTAATTCACCATAATAGACTTGTGGCCGATTTATATGTAGATTCTTATAACTATTAGTGTAATTACTTCCCTCAATCCAGAAATTTGGGCTACTATTCCCTTCTGAAAATTCATTTACCGGCGCGATGCAAACACTGTATCCGTGGGTATACCTTAATTTCTGACTCACCCAATCCTGTGCATCAGTTAGTCCCAACGGGTTAACTTCTCTAGCCGCAATTAAGACCTGCCAATACTTTCCGTCGACCCAATACCGATCAACATCAGTATAGGGATGAAATTGATAAAACCGTGTGATGAACTGTGAATCCATCAAGACCTCATAAAGTACCCGCCGATCCCAGAGCTGAATATTTTCTTTAACCTCAGTATTTCGATTGATCAATTCAAGTGTGGCAGCACCCCTAATTTGATCTCGTTCTTCAATTCGATCTAAAGCAAATGCACTGCGAGTAGACCTGATATGGTCGGTAAGAAATGGTTTCTCTGCCGTCAGTGGATTCGGACGAACTTGAACCAAGTAAACAAACAACGGATAAATCTGAACTAAAAGCAGGTAGCTTAATCCCCACACTATAATTAATAAATACCAAACAACCCGTTTTCTCCAAAACAAGTTGATTAAAATTGCAATGCCAGCAACAACAACACAAACCATATAAATATGATAAGCATCAATAAGCTTATTATCAATGTAGCCGAGCCCGTCAACAATTCGCCTGATTTGATGGCCAATGCCTAGAGGTACTCTAGATCTATATAGAACGCCCCAAATGCTAATTTGACTTCGCCATAAAGACACAGCGAGTAACATTAGCCACAGAATTACACCATGAACAACAAAATAGTGTTCAACTCGTGCCATCGTCTGAGGATCACGTCGATAATAGAAATTGTACAAAAATCCGGTCACTAGTAAGTTAACCCACATCAGCACTTTTAACCACAAACTAACCCACTGATAAACAGGAAACTTAAATAAAAAAAAACTTAGATCTTTTGGCTCATAGAAACTGAGGCTATCATTCTCTTTGACAATAGAATACGTTTTTTTATTATCTCCATCATTTATAACCCACTTAATACCTTTTCGGTTTAAACCAAAAGCTCGTAGATCCACATTTTGAGACAAAACCACACCATTTTTCTCAAATTCCCTTCTCAAGCTTTCAGTAACGCCACCTTTGTCTAAATCAGTTGCTAGTTCTTCATTAGCAACAAACAATAATTTCTGAAACACAGTTTCGGGAGTGCCTGTCCACTCTGGACCATTGTCATAACGAACAAAGTCGTCCCAGAAAAACATCATCGGGACTGCGAGAACAATCGAAATCGAGAAAATCAAGAAAGCCTGAAAAACGTAAAAATGCTTAGTTCGACTGCGCGTCCAACGACTAAACTCAGCTGGAATTGGACAAACACGATGCCCGACAAAGGAGTTTATCCCGATAAATACGAGAGCAATAGCCGCGAATTTTATTAAAAGTCCCCATCGCCCTTTGAGAAGCCCCCAAAAGATATTCGCGTAACCAACATGTTCAAACCAGAGGTGTTCCGTATATAGATATGCGACTGCCGGTAAGAAGAGATAGGCAGAAATAAAGAATACTCCACACCATAACAAGTGTGCTTGTAGACGAACCTTGAGACTTCTGATGCGCTTTGCATGCTGAAGCATCAGAACTGCAATCGTTATAGAAATAACGGTGAGAATTGCAGCAAATAAAATTTGGGCAATGGCAAGATCCGCTTTAGTCATCAGATAATTTCTGCTACTTAGTTAGTTGACGAACAAGCAAGAGGGTTGCCCCTGTAACAAGAGCCATTCGCACCAGTTCAATCACCTGTCCCCAAGTATCACTGACCTTTTCAACCATAACGCTTGTTGGTACAACGACAACATCACCACTTTCAATTTGCTTCACCTTATCATTGCGATACGCTAGACCATTAGCCTTCAAAACGTATACACTTTCCACGTCTGCGTCTCTCGCATAACTGCCAGCCATTTCAATATAATCAATCAATTTATTCTTGGATTGATAAATAAAGGAACTCGGATGGAGAACAGCACCAGTTACCAGCACAGTCTGCCGTTCTTTCGGAATTACCAAATAATCTCCGTCTCTCATGATAGGATCGATATCCGAACCTTGGGTCTCCAGAATTTGAGAGAGATTAAGAAAAACCCGGTGGTTTGGAATTATTTCTTCGATTTTTCGCGCTGGTGTGACCAAACTAATTTCAGGACCCTGTGAACTCTGGACTACTGTCGATCTAGAATTTGGTAATGCTTGAGAAGATATTCCAGATTTTGATTATGAAATTTTGGAACAGTCTACAGTCGAAAACAAGAAAGTATCACCTTATGTTGTTAATTCCGAGGGAAAGGTAGAGCAGTTGACAGCTGTGGTATGACATAAAATAACACCATAAAATTTTACATCTTTCAGGTCTACCCCTGTTCTGCGGCAAGTTGATACCACTTGACTGCTTCCTTGTAATTTTTTGGAACTACTTGGTGGTATTGCGCATCATCATTTCCTTG